>NZ_JBHVJT010000119.1:0-15833 GCF_042798815.1 Kitasatospora sp. NPDC057738
GAGCAGGGGGGTGCTTCGCCCCCTGGCCTGCCCCTCCCAGGGAGGGGACGGTGGGTTCCTGTTGGGGGCCGGCCCGCGGGGGCCGGCCCTCAGCGCGGCTCAGAGCCGCTGGGGGAGCTGCCGGGCGAGCGGCCCGCCGGTCCGCCCGGCGCCGGCCGGGGCGAACGACGGGCGGCCCGGGTCGAGCAGCCACATGCCCGGGCGGACCTCCACGGCGGCCGCCCGCCCGTCCGGACCGGCGATCCGCTCCGCGGTGCGGCGGGCGTAGGTGGCCCAGCGGCGGTCGCCGAGCCGTTCGGCGGCCCTCCCGCACTCGTCGAGCAGCCGGAGCGCGCCGAGCGGGAGCCCCTGGTGCAGGTTCACCATCGCCAGACCGCCCAGCGCGGCCACGACCCCCCGCAGGTCGTGGCCGGCCGAGCAGAGGGCCAGCGCCCGGCCGTACCGCCGGGCGGCGGTCGTCAGGCGGCCCCGGCCGAGCAGCACGTCGGCCTCGCCGATCCGGCAGCGCGCGGCCCCGAGCCGGTCTCCGGCCAGGCCGAACAGCCGGCGGGCCTCGCCGTACCGGCCGAGCGCCCGGTCCGCCTCGCGCCGCTGCCAGGCGAGGTCGCCCAGGGAGTGGAGCACCGCCGCCTCGGCGGCCGGGGAGCCCGCCCGGCGCGCGGCGTCCAGCGCGAGCCGGTGGGAGGTCTCCCACTGGTCCCAGACCGCGCAGGTCTGGAAGTACCCGGCGGTACTGCCCGCCAGCTCCCACACCAGGGGCCACAGCCCGGCCGCGTGCGCCAGCCGCACCGACTGCACCAGCCCGGCGGCCTCCTGCCGGAACCAGGCCAGCGGCGCGCACGGCGCCGGTGCCCGGCCGCCCGCGCCGGACGGCGGCGCCGCGGCCGGCTCCTCGGGCTGCCGGCTGCGGCCGGGCGTGAGCAGCGCGTCGGCCCGGCGGGCGAGGGACAGGTAGGCGGCGCCCAGCCGCGCCGTCGCCGCGCGCAGCGAGTCCGTGCGCTCCTGCTGGCGCAGTTCCCCGGAGAGCACCCGCAGCAGCTCGTGGAAGCCGTAGCGGACCTGCCCGTCCGGCTGCGGCCTGGTCTCCAGCAGCTGGGCGCGGACCAGGCCCTCCACCAGCTCCTCGGCGACCGGCGCCTCGACGTCGAGCAGCGCCGCCACCGTCCACAGCGCGAAGTCGGGCACGGGGGCCAGCCCCAGCAGCCGGAACGCCCGCTGCTGCTCGGGCCGCGCCTCCTGGTACGCCGTCATCAGGCAGGCCCGCAGGTCGAGGTCGCCCTCGCGCAGCCGCTCCAGCCGGGTCCGTTCGTCGCGCAGCCGGGCCGCCAGGCCCTCGGCGGTGGTGTGCGGACGGGCGACCAGCGAGGCCGCCGCGACCCGCAGGGCCAGCGGCAGGTGGCCGCAGAGCCCGGCGATCTCCGCCACCGCCACCGGGTCGGCCGCCATCAGCTCCCCGCCGGCGACGTGGAGCATCTCCATCGCCTCGTCCGGGCGCAGCGGCTGGAGGACGAGGTGCCGGGCGCCGTCGAGGGCGGAGAGCATCCGCCGGCCGGTGACGATCACCGAGCAGTCGCCGACCGCCGACAGCAGGGGGCGGATCTGCTCCTCCGAGCCGGCGTCGTCGAGCACCAGCAGCGGCCGGCGCCCCCGTAAGGCGCGCTGCAGTGCCGCGGTGAGCTGCCCGCGGTCCGCCGGGACCTGGTCCGCCGCGCCGTGGTCGCCCCCACCGAGCCCGCGCAGCAGGGCGGTTGTCGCCTCGTCGGCGGTCAGCGGCCGGCCGAGCGGCCCGCGCAGCCGGACCAGGACCTGGCCGTCCGGGAACGCGTCCGCGACCTGCCGGGCCAGCTGCACCGCGAACGCGGTCTTGCCCACGCCGGCCCGTCCGGCCACCGCCACCAGCCGCACCGGCGGCCGGCCGGCCTCGCCGCGCAGCATCCGCTCGGCCGAGGCGGTCTCCTCGTGGCGTCCGATGAGCCTCTCCGTCCCGCCGGGCAGCCCCCGCAGCGGCCCGGTGGTCGGGGAGGCGGCCCGGGCGACGGACCCGCCGGCCGGCTCGGGAGGTCTCCAGTCGAGGGACGGGTCCGAGCGCAGGATCCGCTCCTGGAGGCGCTTGAGCGAGCGCCCGGGTTCCACGCCGAGCTCCTCGACCAGCGAGCGCCGCAGCCTGGCGTAGACCCGCAGGGCGTCCGACTGGCGGTCGGTGCGGTACAGCACCACCATCAGGTGGCCGTGCAGCGCCTCCCGCAGCGGGTGCTCGGTGGCCAGCGCCATCAGTTCCCCGGCGAGCTTGCGGTGGTGGCCGAGCCGCAGGTCCGCCCGGATCCGCTGGTCGAGCGACTCCATCCGCAGCTCGTCCAGCCGGATGGCGGTGCTCTCCAGGCGCACCCCGTGCGGCACGCCGGACAGCGCCGGGCCGGTCCACACCGCCAGCGCGTCGTGCAGCAGCCGGGAGGCGGCGGCGAAGTCGCCCTGCTCGTAGGCGGTACGGCCGGCCACCCGCAGCGTCTCGAAGCGGGCCAGGTCGAAGTCCTCCTCGGGCACCCGCAGCAGGTACCCCGGGGACCGGGTGAGCAGCAGTTCCTCGGTCTCCAGCCCGGGGGGTCTGCCCTCGGCCAGCAGCTTGCGCAGCTGGGAGATGTACACCTGGAGGGTGGTGGTCGCGGTGCGGGGCGGTTCGGTCCCCCAGAGCTCGTCGATCAGGCTGTCCGAGGAGATGACCTCCCCGGCGCGCACCAGCAGGGTCGCGAGCAGCGCGCGCGGTTTGGCGGCGGACGGCGTGCGGGGGGACAGCGAGACCGGCCCCAGGATCCGGAAGCGCATCACATGGTCCTTTCGATCGGCCGGGTTCAGCAGTCCTGCAGGAGGGAGGCGGAGGCACTGGCGACGACCCGGCTGCCCTGGCTGAAGGCGACCCGCATCCGGGCGACCGGCCGGCCGGCCGAGTCCCGGGTGGGGCGGCGGGAGGAGACCGTGCAGGCGAGCGGCAGGTCGGTGTCCCCGAGGCCCCGGTAGGAGGTCCGCCAGTGGGTCAGGACGGCGTGGCCGGGCTCGAAGCCGTGCAGCTCCGCGGCCACCAGCAGGGACGCCTGCCGGGAGGCCTCCAGGAACAGCGACCCGGGGATCGGGCCGCCGGCCGCCGCGCGGAAGAGCCCGTGCTCCGGGGCCGGGTCGACCGGCAGCAGGAACTCCCCGTCGAGGACCCTGAGCGGCGGACCGACCAGCACGTTGCGCGGGTCGCTCCGTCCGACGCGGGCCGGGCGCAGCGCCCCGTCCGCGCCGGGCGCGGACACCGCGCAGGAGTCGTTCAGGCTCTCGCGCCGGCCCCGGGCGCGGTGGCTGCGGTGCACCCCGGGCATGACGAACACCAGCCTGGTCCGGTTGAGTCCGCAGTTCACTCCGTCGATGGCCACCCGGGCCACGCACTCCAGGCCGCGCGGGACGCCGTTGACCACGTCGCCCGGGGTCAGGGTGAGCTCCATGGCGAGGTGGGCGGCCCGCCCGGTGCGGCGCCACGGCGAGAGGTCCAGGACGTCGACGCTGCTGGAGGCGAAGGCCTCGGGCCGGTCGGCCGGGACCCGGAAGTACTGCTGGGCGATGAAGTGCGCCGCCTGGTGCATCGTCTCCGCCGGGAACAGGACGTCGTGGAAGGTGCCCGGACCGTCGGTGAACAGCTCGTGGTCGTCCGGCAGTTCGGCCGACAGCACGAAGTGCTGCTCCTCCGGGGCGGTGGTGTCCAGGGCGAAGCCCTCGGCGGTGGAGGGGCGGCGCAGCAGGTGCAGCGGCGCGGCGGGCCGGCCGCCGGTGGGGAAGGGCCCGACCGGTCGGGCGGGCGGGTAGGGGAACGGGAGCGCTGTATCCATGGCAGTGGTCCTCGGGTCGGTGGCGCCCGGAGCGTCGGGTCGGGTGGGGGCCGGGGCCCCCGGGGCTACCCGTGCGGCGCGGAGACCGTCCGCAACGGCGCGGAGGTGACCACGCGCAGGGACCGCGCGGCCTCGACCGAGTCGCAGCCGGCCAGTCCGAGCGCGTCCCGCAGCTCCTCGGTCAGCATGCGCAGGACGCCGCCGACCCCGGCCTGGCCGCCGGTGGCGAGGCCCCAGAACACCGGGCGGCCGACCAGGACGCCGTCGGCGCCGAGCGCCAGGGCCTTGACGATGTCGCTGCCGGTGCGCACCGCGCCGTCGACCAGGACCTCGCAGCGGCCGTCCACGGCGTCCCGGATCTCCGGGAGCACCGCCATCGGCGGTACGGCGCCGTCGAGTTGGCGCCCGCCGTGGTTGGAGACGACGATCGCGTCGACCCCCTGGTCCGCCGCCTGCCGGGCGTCCCGGGGATCGAGGAGGCCCTTGAGGACCAGCCGGAGTCCGGTGCGCTCGCGGAGCCGTTCGATGTGCCGCCAGGAGAGCGAGGCGGTCATGAAGGCCTTGGTGTGCTCCGCCACCGCGGACGTCCGGGACCGCTGGGCGTGGGCCCGGGAGGCCGAGCCGTCACCGAGGTGGGCGGCCTGGACGTCCAGCGGCAGGGTGAACTGGTTGCGCACGTCGCGCAGCCGGCGTCCCATCCAGGGCAGGTCCACGGTCAGCATCAGCGCCTCGCAGCCGGCCTGCTCGGCCCGGTCGACGAGGTCGAACAGCCTGGCCTCGTCGTTGAGCCAGTACAGCTGGAGCCAGAGCCGGCCGCCCTGGGCGGCGATCTCCTCCAGCGGGTAGCTGCTCAGGGTCCCGGTGACGAAGGGGACGCCGGCGTCCCGGGCCGCGCGGGCCACGGCGAGTTCGCCGTCCGGGTGCACCAGCCGGTGGTAGGCCATCGGGGCGACGGCGATCGGCGCCGCGGCGTCCCGGCCCAGCAGCGGGGACGCGGTGGCGCAGTCGGCGACGTCCCGCAGGACCCGCGGCACCAGGTGGAGCAGGTCGAAGGCGTCGCGGTTGGCGCGCACCGAGGACTCCGTGCCGCTGCCGCCGGCGACGAAGTCCCAGATGTCCGGCGGCAGGACCGCGGCGGCGGCCCGCTCCAGGTCCTGGAGGCAGGCGGGTTCGCGCTGCCACCGGGCGGCGGGCTCGTCGCGGACCGCCGGGGTGGGGAAGGAGGGGGCGGTCACCGCGCGGCACCGCCCTGCTTCGTCCGGTCCAGCTCGACGGCCTCGTACAGCGCCTTGATGTTGGAGCTCCCGAAGGTCTCCGCGCCCAGGCGCTCGATGACCTCGAAGAAGAGGGTGCGGCGGGGGTGGGTGGAGCGGGTGAAGATCTGGAACAGCTGGCCGGCGTGGTCCTCGTCCACCAGCAGGTTCCACCGGCGCAGGTCCTCCAGCGGGTGGTTCTTCGGGGTCAGCCGCCGGCCGAGGAGGTCGTAGTAGGAGCCGGGGGCGGTCAGGAACCGCACTCCGCGCTCGGACAGGGCGGTGACGGAGCGCACGGCGTCCTCCACCGAGAAGGCGATGTGCTGCACGCCCGCGCCGCCGTGGCGGGCGAGGAACTCGTCGATCTGCCCGGGGTCGGCGGTGGTGTCGGGTTCGATGACGGTGAAGGTCACCGTTCCCGAGGGGCTCTGGACGACCTTGGAGTCCATCCCCTGGGCACCGGTGACGATGCGTTCCTCGAAGATGGTGTCGAAGCCCAGGACCCGGTTGTAGTGGTCGACGGTCGACTGGAGCTCGCCGGCGTCGACGCACACGGCGAAGTGGTCGATCCGCAGGAGGCCGACGGGCGGCGCGACCTCGCGCGCGGCGGCGAGGGCGGACGGGTCGACGACCAGTCCGTGGGGCAGCGCGGGCGGTGCGGCGCCGTCGTCCGGGACGAAGGTGTGCACGACGTCGCCGAAGCCGCCGACGGTCGCGGTGGTGCCGCCCGCCGGGTGCGGCGCCGGGGCGGCCACGGGCCGCGCGCCGCGCCGGGTGGCCTCGGCGAAGGCCGCGGTCACGTCGGGGACCCGCAGGGCGATGTCGGAGACCCCGTCACCGTGCCGCGCGGTGTAGGCGCCGGCGGGGTGGTCCGTGTCCCGGCTCTCGGTGAGGACGAGCGTGACGTCCCCCTGGGCGAGGGCGGTGCTCCTGAGGCCCGTTCCGGTCGCCACCTGCGGGGCGACGACCCGGAACGCGTACTGCCCGACCCAGGTGGCCGTGCCGGCCTCGATGTCGTCCACGCACAGCTCGACGTACTCGATGCCGAGGTTGCCGTAGACCGCGGACCCACTCACGTGATTCTCTCCTTGGAAATGTCGCAGGGCTCCACCGGCGCGGGGCGGGCGCGCCGGCCGCGCAGGCTCGGGTGGCGTGCCGTCCGTTGCCCGGGGCGGGCCGCCCCGGGCAGCGAACGGACGTGCGGCGGTGCTCAGTTGGCGGCCATGGCCTCGACCAGGCTCTTCGGGCGCATGTCCGTCCAGTTGGCCTCGACGTAGTCCAGGCACTCCTGGCGGCCGGCCTCGCCGAACGCGGTCTCCCAGCCGGCGGGCACCTCGACGGAGGCGGGCCACAGCGAGTGCTGCCCCTCCGCGTTGCGCAGCACCAGGTACGGGGCGTCGTTGTTCTCGAACGGGTTCGTCACTGTCGTCTTCCTTAGCGGTGGTGGTGACGGCGCCGCGGGTTCGCGGCGGCCTCGGTTCAGTGGGCGGCCGGGACGCCGAGCCGGGACAGCAGGTCCCGCAGCAGGCCGGCCTGCTGGTCGGTGAGGTAGAAGTGCCCGCCCTGGAAGGCCCGCGCGGTGAAGGACGCCCGCGTCACCGGGGCCCACGCGGCCACCGACCCGGCGTCGGTGTCGGCGTCCTCGTCCCCGTAGTACGCGACGACGGGGACGTCCAGGACGGCACCGGCGGGATCGGCCCGGTACTCCTCCACGATGCGGTAGTCGGCCCGGACCGCCGGGAGCACCAGTTCCAGCAGGTCCGGGTGGTCCAGCGCGGCCGTCTCCGTGCCGCCCAGCTCCTTCAGGTGCCGGACGAGTTCCCGGTCGGGCGCGGTCGCGTACGACTGCTCCGGGACGCTCTCCCGCCCGGGGCCGGACCGCCCGGAGACGAACAGGGCGGTGATCCGTGCGCCGTGCGCCTCCTGGAGCCGGCGGGCGGCCTCGAAGGCGACCGACGCGCCCATGCTGTGGCCGAAGAACGCCAGCGGCCGGTCGAGCAGCGGGAGGCACTCGGCGACCACCGGGGCCACCAGGGCCTCCATGGTTCGCGCGGGCGGTTCGAGCAGCCGGTCCTCCCGCCCCGGGTACCGCACGGCGAGCAGCTCCACGTCGTCGGGGAGGGACGGCCCCCACGCCCGGTAGAAGCTCGCCGCGCCGCCCGCGTGCGGGAAGCAGACGATCCGGGTGCGGGGCTCCGCCGACGGTTTCACTACTCGCAACCACTGGTGTGCTGGGCGCACGTCTTTCCTCTCAGCCTCGGTCTCGATGGCACCCCGGGGGCCCGCGGTGCGCGGGCCGGCCTCACCGCGCGGCGGCCGCGGCCTGCTCCCGGACGAAGCCGGCCAGCCGGTCCAGCCCCTCGTCGATCTCCGCGGGGAGCAGGTGGCTGAAGGACAGCCGCATCACGTGGCGCGGCTCGGAGTCCGCGTAGAAGTGGTGCAGCGGCGTCCACAGCACGCGGTGCCCGCCGGCGCTGAGCTCCAGCAGTTCGTCGCTCGCCGCGAAGGGCACGGTGAGCAGCAGGAAGAACCCGCCGCTCGGGGTGTTCCAGGAGACGCCGGGCACCTGTCCGGCGCCGAACCGCGCGGCCAGGCCGTCCAGCATCAGCCGGAGGTTCGCGCGGTACGTCTCCCGCTCGCGGGCGTTGGCCGCCCGCAGGCTGTGCCCGTTCTCCAGCAGCTTCCCGGCGATGACGGCCTGGGCGATCGGCGAGGTGTTCACCGTCGTCATGCTCTTGATCTTCGCCAGCTCGTCGGCCAGCAGGCCTGCCCCGCCCCGCGGGCCGGTGACGGGCTGGTCCGCGACCACGTAGCCGACCCGGGCGCCGGGGAGCCCGGTCTTGGCGAACGAGCCGAGGTAGACGACGCGTCCGTCGGTGTCGAGGGCCTTCATGGTGGGGGGCCCGTCGGGGTCGCCGAGCAGGCCGTACGGGTTGTCCTCCAGCACCAGGAGGTCGAGCTCCGCGGCGGCCCGCAGGGTCCGCAGCCGGTCCTCCCGGCTCATCCGCACCCCGCCGGGGTTGGCGAAGTCCGGTACGAGGTAGAGGGCCCGCGGGCGCCGGCCCGCCGCCCTGGCCTCCCGCACCACGGCGGTGAGGTGCGCCAGGTCGACGCCCGCCGCGGACTCCCGGACCGGGAGCAGCGGCATGTCGACGAGCTGGGCGGCCCCGTGCACCCCGACGTAGCTCGGCGTCACCGCGAGCAGCACGTCCTCGGGGGTGGCGCGCAGCGCCCGCAGGGTCAGGTAGAGCGCCTCCTGGCAGCCCACGGTGACCACGACGGCCTCCGGGTCCACCACGATGCCCTCGTCGACGGCCAGGTGGGCCGCGACCAGTTCGTGGATGACGCCCTTGGTGCGGCCGTACTGGAGGACGGTGCGCCGGACCTTCGCCTCGTCACCGTCGAAACGCTCGGAGAGGTGGCGGCGGTAGACGTCGAGGTGGCGGTGGACGTCGTCGAGGTCGAAGTAGCCCTCGAACGGCCGGCCCGCGGCGAAGGACACCGCGTCCGGGTAGTCCTGGGACACCTCGTTGAGAAAGTTCATCGACGCGCTCACCGGGGAGCCCAGCGATTCGTGCAGGTCCCGGACGTCGAGGGGCAGGGACGACCCTGCCACGGTGCGGTTGCCCAACGGGCCCACTTCCCTTCTGACGGTTCGGCTCGGAGGTTCCGGCTCAGCGCACGGAGGCGACGGCGCGCGGTCGGCTGCCGGTCGCGAAGGCGTCCAGCACGCGGGCCGCGACCTCGTCGGGGGAGTCGCCGCGCGAGACCAGCCACGCCCGCGGCGCGGCGGCCGGGGCGTCGGCGTACAGCCTCCGGCGTCCGCCGCCCGTCACGTTGAGCAGGCAGGTCGCGTCCGGCGCGAGCCGCCCGTCCCGGACGGCGTCGCGCAGCGCCGCCACGGCGACGGCGGCCGCCGGCTCGATGTCGATGCCCTCCAGCTCCTCGAACACCGCCCTGGCCGCCTCCGCCTCCGCGCGGCCGGCGACCAGCATGTCGCCGGAGCCGGCGCGCAGGACGTCCCGGACACCGCCGCCGACGAGGTAGGGGGGCGTCGCGTTGGCGAGCTCCGGGGCGTAGAGGTCGAGCGGTGCCGCGGCCCGCGCCGGGTCCTCCGGCTGCCCCTGCCACGCCCGGCCGAGCGGGGCGAAGTCCGCGTTCTGGCACAGGAGCATCCGCGGGACCGACTGTCCGTCGGCGGCACCGGAGGCGATGACGCGCTCGGCGGCCTCGTGGACGGCGATCGCCCCGGCGCCGCTTCCCACCGCCTGGACGTAGACCTCGGGAAGGACCCCCATCTCCTCGAAGGCGGCGAGGGCGACCACGCCCAGCCCGTCGCGGCGGCCGACGTTGCGGACCCCGCCCTCGGCGAAGAACCCGGGACCGCAGGCGATCAGCTTCCGGCTGAAGTCGATCGCGTCGTTGTAGGTGGCGTCCTCCAGCGCGACCACCTGGACGTCCGCCGACCCCGCGTCGGCGGCCGCCACGGCCGGCAGTGCCCGGCTCGGGACCACCAGCAGCCGGGGGACTCCCTCGCTCCGGGCCGCGGCGAAGGCCGCCGCGGTGTTGCCGGCCGAGGCGATGACCATCACACCGGCCTGTTCGGGGGTGCGTCCCAGCACCGCGAAGGCCTCGAGCTCCTTGAAGGAACCGGAGGTCATCCGGCAGCCGCGTTCGGGCCAGTACCCGCTGAAGGAGATCCACAGGTCGGTCAGGCCGAGGGCCTTCCCGAGGCCCTCGCTCCGGTAGACGGCCGGCCGGTGGGAGCCGTCGACCTCGCGTCGGACCGGCAGCCAGCCGTAGCGGAAGATGCCGGACCGCTCCGGCGTGACGGTGAACCGCTGTTCCGCGTACTCGCTGCGCAGCAGGGTGTCGTCCCCGCATCGCGGGCAGCTCAGGCAGAGCCCGTCGTCGGAGCTCCGCCAGTCGCAGCCGGCGCAAACGAGCAGGTAGGTACAAGCAGGATCCACGAGGGTGCGTTCCTTTCGCGTCGAACGGCGTCCCCGCCGTGGGCGCGCCTGTCCGCGGACATCGCGGACCGGCCCCTGCCGCACGGTCGGAGGCATGCGTGTTCAGCCCTTTTCCGGCGCGCACCGGGACTTGCCGGGCACGCCGAAGTGCGACGCGCGACAATCGCGGCGTCGATATCCGGAAAAAGGGAAAAGACTGCCTGATAAACGCCTCGGCGGGCCTTCGGACGGAAGGGGGCCGATGGGCTTTATGACATGTTCAGGACAGATTTCAGAGAGGTGTGGCCCCGAAAAGAAGGATTGCTGTGGACCCTGTTGAAATGGGTCGGAAACTGTTCATCATACCCCGTTGTCCCCCGACGTGTGCAGCAAGCGTGTTCTGCAGGCTTGCGAGTGACCAGCATAGACGCCGCAATCGCAGTTTTCCTGTGACCGGGCTCACATTGCAGGGCTTCTGAAGATCGACTTTACTGTCCTGACGCCTGCTCAGGAGCCCGTCGGATGTTGGCCGAGTCTGCCATCCGGACGCGGGAGCGGCGATCGCCGCGCATGGTTCATCATGTGCGCTTCGCGTGGCGAAGTGTCGGCAATACGGGGGAAAGTCAATGTGTGAGCGTTGTGGCGGGAATGGTCTCGCCGGATGTACCGAAGAGGGTCCTTCGATTCGCGGGCGGGGCCGTCGGCCCATTCCACGCAGGGGGGGTTCTGCGTCAATGCCCGCCGTTTTCTCCACACTTCTTTCGCCGGCGCTTCACTGACGCGTCGGCCGGTCCGCGCCAGGATTGATCCGAAAGCGGACAGACCATGACCGGCCGCCCGGGATTCCCGCGGTTCCGGTTTCCCCGAGGGGGGCGGTTCGGGCTGCCCGGCGCCGGAGCGGCCGCCGTCCGGCCCGCCCGCGCCCCCGTCGCCCGCCCGATTCCGCGCCCGGCCGCCCCTCCTCCGAAGGGTCCGGCCGAGGCCTCGGCCTGCCGTCGCGGCGGCCTCCCGGCACCGGCACCTCCCGCGGGAGGCCCCTGCCCCGAGGCCGGACGACCCCGGGCCCCGCACGCACGCACGCGTGGAAACACGCTCACAACGGGACGATGGAGTGGTATGAGCACGTCAGAAGTCGGCGTCGCGTACAAGGAGCTCTCTGCCGCGCAGCGAGGCATCTGGAACGCTCAGCAACTCGACCCGGACAACCCCGTCTACAGCGTGGCCCAGTGCCTGGAGATCGAAGGGGACCTGGACCCGCAGCTGTTCGAGCGGGCCGTGCGGGAGATCACCGCACGGGTCGAACCCCTCCACGTGCGCTTCACCGGATCGGGCACCTCGCTGCGCCAGTACGTGGCCGTCTCGGACGACTGGCCGCTGCACACCTTCGACGTCAGCGCCGAGCGCGACCCGGTCGCCGCCGCCGAGGCCTGGATGCGCGCCGACCTGGCCCGGCCGATGCGGCTGGACCGCGACCGCCTCTTCACCTACGCCCTGTTCCGCGTCGCCGCCGACCGCCACCTCTGGTACCAGCGCGGCCACCACATCGCCGCCGACGGCTTCAGCGGCGCCATCGTCGCCTCGCGGGTGGCCGCCCACTACACCGCCCTCGCGGCCGGCGGTCCGGTGCCCGAGCCGCGGACGGTGCCGCTGGACACCCTCCTGGACAAGGACACCGAGTACCGCGCCTCGGCGAGCTTCGCCGAGGACCGCGCCTACTGGGCCGAAACCCTGGCCGACCGCCCGGACATGCCCAGCCTCAGCGGCGGACGCCCGCCCGTCGGCACCCCGCACACCCTGGCCCGGCACGCCGAGACCGTCGACGCCGAGACCTCCGCGTACCTCCGCACGGCCGCACGCGGTCTGCGGACCACCGTCTCCGGCCTGGCCATCGCCGCCTCCGTGCTCTGCTTCCACCGCCTGACCGGCGTCGAGGACGTCGTCATCGGCGTCCCCGTCCTCGGCCGGAGCCGCCAGGAACTCGACGTCCCCGGCATGGCGGCCAACATGCTGCCGATCCGGGTGGCCGTGTCGGACGACCTCACCCTCCAGCAGCTCGTCCGGCGGGTCGGGACCGCGATCCGCACCGCGCTGCGCCACCAGCGGTACCGCTACGAGGACATCCTCCGGGACCTCGGGCTGGTCGGCCGCGGCAACCTGTTCAGCCTGGTCATGAGCGCCATGCCGTTCGACTACGACCTCGCCTTCGGCAACTGCTCGGTCCGGCTGAAGCCGCTGGGCGGCGGCCACTTCAACGACTTCTCGCTGTCGCTCTACGACAACTCCACCGACGGCCTCATCGGCATCGCCTCGGACGTCAACCCCGAGCTCTACAGCGACGACACCAACCGCGCCAAGGTGGCGCTCTTCCGCAACACCCTGCTGGCGATGGCCGCCGCCCCCGCCGACACCCCCCTCCGTCGGATCGAGGTGTTGGGCGAGGCGGAGCGGGAGCTGGTGCTGTTCGGGTGGAACGACACGGCGCGTGAGGTGCCGGCGGTGACGCTGCCGGAGCTGTTCGAGGCGCAGGCGGTGCGGACGCCGGGTGCGGTGGCGGTGTCGGACGCGTCGGGTGGTGTGACGTACGGGGAGTTGAACGAGCGGGCGAACCGTCTGGCGCACCTGCTGGTCGGGGGTGGTGTGGGGCCGGAGGACCTGGTCGCGGTGTGTCTGCCGCGCTCGGTGGAGCTGGTGGTGGCGCTGCTCGCGGTGGGGAAGACGGGGGCGGCGTACCTGCCGCTGGACCCGGAGTACCCGGTCGAGCGGCTGGCGGCGACGGTGGCGGACGCCCGGCCGTCGGTGCTGGTCGCCTCCGGTGCGACGGCGGGGCTGGGCCTGGGCGTTGACGCCGGGGTGCGGCGGATCGACCTGGACGCCGCGGAGACCGCCGATGCGCTGAGCGTGCTGCCGGTGTCGGATCCGGTGCGTGCGGGCCACTGTCCGGAGAGTCCGGCGTACGTGATCTACACCTCGGGGTCGACGGGTCGGCCGAAGGGTGTGGTGGTGACGCAGGCGGGCCTGGTGAACTACGTGGTCCGGTGTGTGGAGGCGTATCCGGAGGTCGCGGGGCTGACGGTGCTGCACGCGTCGGTGTCGTTCGACGCGGGTGTGACGGGTCTGTACGGGGCTCTGGTGTGCGGTGGCGAGGTGGTGGTCGCCGCGTTGGACGATGCTCTGCCGGGTGTGTTGGGCGGTCGTCGGCCGTCGTTCATGAAGGTGACGCCGAGTGCGCTGGCGGTGCTGGACTCGCTGGGCGATCGGGTGAGCCCGTCGGGCCGGCTGATGGTGGGCGGTGAGGCGGTCCAGGCGGCGGCGGTGGCGCAGTGGCGCGAGCGTCATCCGGGTGTCGTGGTGGTGGACCACTACGGTCCGACGGAGGCGACGGTCGGCTGCACCGACTTCGTGCTTCCGGAGGTGCTGGACGGGGCGGAGGTCGTGCCGATCGGCCGGCCGATGTGGAACACCCGGGCATATGTGCTGGATTCCGGGCTGCGTCCGGTTCCGGTGGGTGCGGCGGGTGAGTTGTACATCGCCGGTGTCCAGCTGGCGCGCGGCTACCTGGGCCGTCCGGACCTGACGGCGGAGCGCTTCGTGGCCTGCCCGTTCGGTTCGGTCGGGGAGCGGATGTACCGCACCGGCGACCTGGCCCGCTGGCGCGCCGACGGCACGCTGGAGTACCTGGGCCGCACCGACGACCAGGTCAAGGTGCGCGGCTACCGCATCGAGCTGGGCGAGATCGAGTCCGCCCTGCTCGGCCAGGCGGGCGTGGCCCAGGGAGTGGTGATCGTCCGGGAGGACGTCCCCGGCGACAAGCGGCTGACCGCCTACGCCGTCCCGGACCTGGACGCGGACGTGGAGCTGGACGCCGTCGCGCTGCGGGACGCGCTCGCGACGGCGCTTCCCGACTACATGGTCCCGTCCGCGGTCGTACTGCTGGAGGCGCTCCCGCTGACCGTCAACGGCAAGCTCGACCGCCGCGCCCTCCCGGCCCCCGACCGCACGGCGGAGCTGGAGGCCTCCTACCGCGCGCCGAGGACGCCCGAGGAGACGCTCCTGTGCGAGGCGTTCGCCGAGGTCCTCGGGCTGGAGCGGGTCGGCGTCGACGACAACTTCTTCGAACTCGGCGGGCATTCGCTGCTGGCGGTGACGCTGGTGGAGCGGCTGCGTTCCCGCGGCCTGCAGGTGTCGGTGAAGGCGCTGTTCCAGGCTCCGACGCCGGCCGGACTTGCGGCCGTGGACGAGGGCCAGGCGTTCGTGGTGCCGGAGAACCGGATCCCGAGCGACGCGACCGTTCTGACGCCGGACATGGTCACGCTGGCCGAGGTCACCGAGGACGATCTCGCACGGATCGTGGAGCAGGTCCCGGGCGGTGCGGCGAACGTCGCCGACGTCTACCCGCTGGCGCCGCTGCAGGAGGGGATCTTCTTCCACCACCTGCTGGACGCCGACCAGGGCCGTGACGTCTACACGCTGCCGACGGTGCTGGCCTTCGACTCGCGGGAGCGGGTCGACGGATTCGTGTCCGCGGTGCAGGCGGTGGTGGACCGGCACGACATCCTGCGGACGGCGGTGCTGTGGGAGGGACTGTCCCAGCCGCTGCAGGTCGTGCTGCGGCAGGCGCCGCTGGTGGTGTCCGAGGTCGCCCTGGCGGCCGGTGCCGGTGACGAAGCGGTCGCCCGGCTGCTGGCGGCGTGCCCGCCGTCGATGGACATCCGCCGGGCGCCTCTTCTTGATCTGACCATCACTCAGGACGCTTCTGGTGGCCGGTGGTTGGTCGTGCTTCGCAGCCACCACCTGATCCGCGACCACCAGGCGCTGGAAGTCCTGCTGGACGAGGTGCGGGCGCACCTGGAGCAGGAGGAGGACCGGCTGCCGGAGCCGGCGCCGTACCGCGACTTCGTCGCGCACGCGCGCCTGGCGGTCACCGCAGAGCAGCACCGCGCGTTCTTCGAGCGGGCGCTCGGGGAGGTGGAGGAGTCGACCGCGCCGTACGGCGTTCTGGACACGCACGGCGAAGGCGGCGAGGTCGGTGAGACGATCGTCGAGCTGTCGGACGAACTGGCCGATCATGTGCGGAAGTTGGCTCGCCTGAACGGTGTGAGCGCGGCCGCGTTCTTCCACCTGGCGTGGGCACGGGTCGCGGCGGCGACGACGGGGCAGACGCATCCGGTGTTCGGAACCGTGCTGCTCGGCCGGATGGACGCGGGAGGTGCGGCGAGCCGTACGCCGGGTCTGTACATCAACACGCTGCCGATCCGGGTCGACGCCACCCAGCGACTTGGCGACGGACTGCGGGCAGCACAGGCGCAGTTGGCCGAACTGCTGACCCACGAGCATGCCCCGCTGTCCCTCGCCCAGCAGGCGACCAGCCTGCCGGCGCAGAGCCCGCTGTTCACCTCGATCCTCAACTACCGTCACAGCAAGCCGCGTTCCGAGTCCGGTCGGGGGAACCTGCCGGATACCGGGATCGCGGGCATCGACATCCTGTACGCCCATGAGGGCAACAACTACCCGTTGACGGTGTCGGTGGACGACACCGGTGTCGGGTTCCGGTTCACGGTGCAGGCGTGTGCGCCGATGGACTCGGACGTGGTCTGCGGTCTGCTGTGCACGGCGGTGGAGAACCTGGTCGGCGGGCTGGAGGAGGACTCCGCCGCCACGCTCGACCGGATCGCCGTTCTGGACGCCGGGCAGCGGGAGTTGGTGCTGCGCGGCTGGAACGACACGGCGCGTGAGGTGCCGGTGGGGACGCTGCCGGGGCTGTTCGAGGCGCA
>NZ_JBHVJT010000120.1:0-15607 GCF_042798815.1 Kitasatospora sp. NPDC057738
GCATCCCCAAGCTTCCCGCGCCGACCACCTCCCCACCTGCTTTTACGCGCCCATATATCCCCCCGCCTCCCCTCCCCCCCCCCCCCCCCCGCCCCCCCCCCCCCCCCCCCCCGCGCCCAGACGCCAGGCGGTCGCCACGCGGTGCCCCGCCGTGCGGGACGCCCTCGGCCGGCGGCGGCCCCCGACGGGGCCGGGGGGACGGGATGTGCGAGTCATGCGGGAGTCCTTTCGTCCGTGGCCGGGCGGTCGCGCGCTCCTCGGTCGCGGCGCTCCTCCCGACGCGTCCCACCGTTCCGCACCTCGCTGGCAGACCCCTGGCAGAGCGCTGGCAGCCACCCCGGCCGGCAGGCCTGCGGCTCACCCGCAGCGGGGGGCACGGCCGGCGGGCGGCCGCGCCCCGGCCCCGAGGGGGCGCGGCGCGCGGCGCGCAGTGGCGCGGATCACAGCCGGTCGGGCGGGGTCGGCGAAATGCGGGGGCCGCCGGGGTGGTTGGCACGGGCGACCGCTTCCGCCCCGGCGCACGCCATCGCTGCCGCTACCGCGAGGAATCCCATGACCGTCACCGAGAACCCGGCCTCCCGCGCGGCCGGGATCCTGTCCCGGCCCGTCACGATCAACGGGCTGACCGTGCCCAACCGCATCGCGATGGCGCCGATGACGCGCAGGTTCTCCCCCGGCGGCGTACCCGGCGAGGACGTGCGCTCCTACTACGCCCGCCGCGCCGCCGCCGGCGTGGGCCTGATCGTCACCGAGGGCACGTACGTCGGCCACGAGTCGGCCGGCCAGAGCGACGACATCCCGCGCTTCCACGGCGAGGAGCAGCTGGCCGGGTGGGCCCGCGTCGCCGAGGACGTCCACGCGGCGGGCGGCACCATCGTGCCGCAGCTCTGGCACATCGGCATGGTGCGCAAGCAGGGCGACCCGCCGTTCGCCGACGCCCCCGCCGTCGGCCCGTCCGGGATCCGGCTGGACGGGACCGAGGGAACCGGTCGGGCGATGACCCGGGCCGACCTGGACGCCGTCATCGGCGCGTTCGCCGAGGCCGCCGCGGCCGCCGAGCGGATCGGCTTCGACGGCGTGGAACTGCACGGCGCTCACGGCTACCTGCTCGACCAGTTCCTGTGGGCGGGCACCAACCGCCGCACCGACGCCTACGGGGGCGACGCGGTCGCCCGGACGGCGTTCACGGCCGAGCTCGTCGCCGCGGTGCGCGAGGCCGTCTCCCCGGAGTTCCCGGTGATCTTCCGCTACTCGCAGTGGAAGTCGGAGAACTACGAGGCCCGTCTCGCCGAGACGCCCCAGGAGCTGGAGGCGATCCTCGCCCCGCTCGCCGCGGCCGGCGTCGACGCCTTCCACGCCTCGACCCGCCGCTACTGGGTCCCCGAGTTCGAGGACTCGGACCTCAACCTCGCCGGCTGGACCAGGAAGCTCACCGGCCGCCCCGCCATCACCGTCGGCTCGGTCGGCCTCGACGGCGACTTCGTCCGCGCGTTCGCGGGCGAGGGCTCCCCGGTCCGGGGCATCGACAACCTGCTCGACCGGCTGGAGCGCGACGAGTTCGACCTGGTCGCCGTCGGCCGCGCCCTGCTTCAGGACCCGCAGTGGGCCGCCAAGGTCCTCTCCGGCCGCTTCGACGACCTGCGCCCCTACGACGCCGCCGCGATCCGCACCCTGAGCTGACCACCGCGCCCGAGGGCCCGGCCGCACCGCGCGTGCGGCCGGGTCCGGCGGGCCGGGCGAGGCCCGACCCCGGGCCCCACTGCTCCGCTGCTCCACTGCTGCACAACCCGACTGCCCCGCAGTCGAGTTGGCAGGCCTGCCCTCGCGTCGGCCTGCCTCCGCCGCGCCCCCGCGCCACGCCCCCGGGCAAACGGGCCCCACCCTACCCGGACGTGCCGTCGCCCGTCGGGGAACCGGGGAGGATGCGTCAAGGTCCCGGCAACGGGACCCCGGCCCGGCGCGTCGCCCCCGCCGATCGGCTAGCGTGGGACGCTCCCCGACCGACACCCCTTCCTGGAGCACAGCGCCGTGTCCGACAGCTTCGCGCACCTGCACGTCCACACCGAGTACTCGATGCTGGACGGGGCGGCGAAGAACGGCAAGCTCTTCGCCGAGGCGGAGAGACAGGGCATGCCCGCCATCGCGATGAGCGACCACGGCAACATGTTCGGCGCCTACGAGTTCTTCCACTCCGCCGCGAAGACCGGGGTGAAGCCGATCATCGGCATCGAGGCGTACGTCGCCCCGGCCTCCCGCTTCCTGAAGAAGCAGGTGTTCTGGTCGCCGGGCGGCCAGCGCCCGTCCGGCGCCGACGGCGAGGGCGGCAAGGACGTCTCCGGCGGCGGCCGCTACACCCACATGACCATGTGGGCACAGAACGCCACCGGTCTGCGGAACCTCTTCAAGCTCTCCTCGCTCGCGTCGATGGAGGGCTACTACATGAAGCCCCGGATGGACCGCGAGCTGATCGCCGCCAACGCGACCGGCATCATCGCCACCACCGGCTGCCCCTCCGGCGAGGTGCAGACCCGGCTGCGGCTCGGGCAGTACGAGGAGGCCGTGAAGGCCGCCGGCGCCTATCAGGACATCTTCGGGAAGGAGAACTACTTCCTGGAGCTGATGGACCACGACCTGTCCATCGAGAGGGACGTCCGCGAGGACCTGCTGCGCCTGGCCAAGCAGCTGAACATCCCGCTGCTGGCCACCAACGACTCGCACTACGTGACCGCCGACCAGGCCGACGCCCACGACAGCCTGCTCTGCGTCGGCGTGGGCAAGAACAAGGACGACCCGAACCGGTTCAAGTTCAACGGCAGCGGCTACTACGTGAAGACCGCCGAGGAGATGCGCGAGCTCTTCCGCGAACTGCCGGAGGCCTGCGACAACACGCTCGCGATCGCCGAGCGGGTCGAGTCGTACGACGAGGTCTTCAACTACGTCGACCGGATGCCGCAGTTCGACGTCCCCGAGGGCGAGACCCAGGCCTCGTTCCTGCGCCAGAAGATCGCCGCCGGCCTCCAGCACCGCTACGGCGACAACCCGAGCCAGGAGGTGCTGGACCGGGTCGAACTGGAGATGGGCGTCATCTCCCCGATGGGCTTCGACGCCTACTTCCTCGTGGTCGCCGACATCTGCCAGTACGCCCGGGACAACGGCATCCCGGTCGGCCCGGGCCGAGGCTCGGCGGCCGGCTCGATGGTCTCCTACCTGACCCGGATCACCGAGCTGGACCCGCTGGAGCACGACCTGCTGTTCGAGCGGTTCCTGAACCCCGAGCGCATCAACCCCCCGGACGTCGACATCGACTTCGACGACCGCCAGCGCGACCAGATGGTGCGCTACGTCACCGAGAAGTACGGCTCCGCCTACACCGCCCAGGTCAACACCTTCGGCACGATCAAGGCCAAGGCCGCCGTCAAGGACGCCAACCGCATCCTCGGCTACCCGTTCGCGATGGGCGACCGGATCACCAAGGCGATGCCGCCGGACGTCATGGGCAAGGGCGTCCCGCTGGCGGACCTCTTCAACGAGAAGCACCCGCGGTACAACGAGGGCACCGAGATCCGCTCGCTGTACGAGAACGAGTCCGACGTCAAGAAGATCATCGACACCGGACTGGGCATCGAGGGCCTGATCCGCGGCACCGGTGTGCACGCCGCCGCCGTCATCCTCTCCTCGACGCCGCTGCTCGACCTCATCCCGCTGCACATGCGGGACAAGGACGGCGTGATCATCACCGGCTTCGACTACCCGTCGTGCGAAGCCATGGGCCTGATCAAGATGGACTTCCTGGGGCTGCGGAACCTGGGCATCATCGATCACTGCATCAAGATCGTCAAGGCCAACCGGGGCGTGGACGTCGACATCGAGAAGATCCCGATCGACGACCCCACCACCTACCAGCTGCTGGCCCGCGGCGACACCCTCGGCGTGTTCCAGCTCGACGGCGGCCCCATGCGCGCCCTGCTCAAGCTGATGAAGCCCACCGAGTTCGCCGACATCTCCGCCGTCTCCGCGCTCTACCGGCCCGGCCCGATGGGCATGAACTCCCACACCAACTACGCGCTCCGCAAGAACGCCCAGCAGGAGATCATCCCGATCCACCCCGAGCTGGAGGAGCCGCTGAAGGACGTCCTCGGCCCCACCTACGGCCTCATCGTCTACCAGGAGCAGGTCCAGCGCGCCGCCCAGGTGCTCGCCGGCTACTCGCTCGGCCAGGCCGACCTGCTCCGCCGGGCGATGGGCAAGAAGAAGAAGGAGGTGCTGGAGAAGGAGTTCGTCCCCTTCCACGCCGGCTGCAAGGAGCGCGGCTACTCCGACGAGGCCATCCAGGCGGTCTGGGACGTCCTGGTCCCGTTCGCCGGCTACGCGTTCAACAAATCGCACTCCGCCGCGTACGGCCTGGTCTCCTACCAGACCGCCTACCTCAAGGCCAACTACCCAGCGGAGTACATGGCCGCGCTGCTCACCTCGGTCGCCGACGACAAGGACAAGATGGCGGTCTACCTGGCCGAGTGCCGGCAGATGGGCATCAAGATCCTCTCCCCCGACGTCAACGAGTCCGTGGTCGACTTCACCGCCGTCGGCAGCGACGTCCGGTTCGGCCTCAAGGCCGTGCGCAACGTCGGCGTACCCGTGATCGAGTCCCTGGTGCGCACCCGCGGCGAGCAGGGCAAGTACACCTCCTTCGCCGACTTCCTGGACAAGGTCGAACTGGTGGTGTGCAACAAGCGCACCGTCGACTCCCTCGTCAAGGCGGGCGCCTTCGACTCCCTCGGCCACACCCGGCTCTCGCTCAGCACCGTGCACGAGAGCGCGATCGACGCCGTCACCGGGCTGAAGAAGCAACAGGCCATCGGCCAGGACGACCTCTTCGGCGCCCTGGACACCGGCAACGACGGACCCGGCATCGGGCTGGACTTCCAGCTCACCGAGAACGAATGGCCCCGCCGCCAACTCCTCGCCCTGGAACGCGAGATGCTCGGCCTCTACGTCTCCAGTCACCCGCTCGACGGCGCCGAGCACATCCTCTCCCAGAGCCGCGACACCTCGATCGCCGAACTCCTCGGCTCCGGCCGCTCCGAGGGCGAGGTGCGCCTGTCCGGCCTGATCACCGGCGTCGACCGGCGGATCAACAAGGCCGGCAACGCGTGGGCCATCATCACCCTCGCCGACCGCGACGGCTCCGTCGAGGTGCTGTTCTTCCCCGCGACCTACAACCTGATGGCCGAGCAGATGATCGAGGACAACGTCATCTCGATCCGCGGCCGGCTCAACGAACGCGACGGGTCCCTGAGCGTCTTCGGCCAGGAGATCACCACCCTCGACGTCTCCTCCGCCGAGCTCGGCACCAAGCCGCCGGTGCACATCACCGTCCCGGCCGCCCGGATCAACCCCCAGGTGGTCGCCGAACTCAAGCTCGCCCTCCAGGCCCACCCCGGCGACGTCCCGGTCCGGCTGCGCACCACCAACTGGGACAAGGACACCCTCTACGAGCTCGGATACCGGGTGAACCCGGACAACGGGCTCGCCTCGGACGTCAAGACCCTCCTCGGCAACCGCGCCTGGGTGGGCGCAGCCGTCCGGTCCTGACCGGCGCCGGGGGAAGATGAGAGTCGGAGTGTGGGCGGCGATCGAAGAACAGCTGGTGTCTTCATTTCCTTCCGGTCAGGACGGAAGCGGCGGGCCCGGCGGTCCGGCCACGCGGTCCCGGTTACCCGGTCCTGGTCGCGCCGGACCGCTTCGCGCACTCCGGCAGGTACGAGGAGCCCGCGGCGCCGGCCGCCAGCCAGCCGACGGCCAGCAGCCAGCCGGCGAGGACGTCCAGCGGCCAGTGCACGCCGAGGTAGATACGGCTCAGGCCGATCGTGCCCGCGAACAGCACGGCGCCGACGACGGCCGCGCGGGTGGCGGCCGGGCGCGTACGGGCGACGGCGAGCGCGAGCAGGCCGGCGCAGAGGGCGGACGTGAAGGCGTGCCCGGAGGGGAAGGCGAAACCGGAGGCGGTGAACGCCCAGTCCGTCACGGGCGGCCGGGGCCGGCCGAAGGCGTGCATCAGTCCCTGGCGCAGCAGTTGCCCCAGCGCCAGCCACACCACGGGCAGGAGCAGCGCCCGTACCGTCGTCCACCGGCGCCTCGGCGAGCCGGTGGTCCCGAGGGCGGTGAGGACGCCCGCGGCCAGGGCGAGGAGGTAGGGGACCACGCCGGTGCCGAGGGAGGTGACGGCCATGGCCACGGCTCGGGCGAGCTCCGGGCGATGCGCGGTGCACCAGTCGATGGCGGTCTGCTCGAAGGCGAACGGCGCCCAGCCGTGCACGGCCACCACCGCCGCGACCACCGCGAAGGCCGACCACGCACCGACGAGCACCACCACCCACCGCCGACGCTCCGTCATCCGGTCAGCCGCCATCCCAGCCCTCCTGCCAGCACCGCGCGGGGCCACCGGAACGCGGCCCCGCGCGGCCAGGGTAGCGAGCCCGCGCCCGGCGGCACCGGCCGGCGCCCCCGCCACGGCCTCGCGCGGGTCGTGGCCCCCGGCCGGTCGACGCCGGTTCACCAGGTCGTCCTGAACGGCCCCGGCCACCGCCCCGCGCTGCCCCGCCGGGCCACCGGCGAACCCCACCGACCGGCGCGGCGCGCCCTCGACGGCCGATCAGAGGACCGGCGGCCCCGCCTCGACGCGGCGGAGCACCGGGAGCAGCCGATCCAGGTCCGGGCCGGTCTGGAGCCGGCGCTCGTCCCACCAGGTGGCACCGGCGTCGCGCAGCGGACCGATCACATCCCTGGCCCTGGCCGCGTCCGGCGGCGTGGCGCCGCCGAGCACGAACTCGAAGGGGCGCTCGGCCGCGACCGTACGGTGCCCGCGCACATAGCCGACCAGATCCCGTACCTCCGCCACGTCCGGTACCTGGCCGTGCCGGGCCGTCTCGAAGAGCGGCACCGCGCCGTCCCACCGCGCCGCCCTTCGCATCGGCGGGCGGCGCGGCCAGAACCCGCCGATCCACACCGGCGGACAGGGCTGCTGCGCGGTGGCGGGCAGCAAGGTCACGTCCCGGACCTCGTAGTGCCGGCCGTGGTGGTCCACCGCCTCGCCGGACCAGAAGCGCCTCAACAGCTCCAGCCCCTCGTCCAGTCGTTCGGCCAGGAGGCGCGGTTCGGAGGTGTCGCCGAAGCTGAGGTATTCGTCCTCGATCGGACCGCCCAGGCCGGCGGCGAAGATCACCCGGCCGCCGCTGAGGACGTCCAGGGTGGCGACCTGGCGGGCGAGTTGCTGCGGCCGGTACCGGGGGACCGGCGTCAGCAGGGTACCCAGCCGGATCCGGGAGGTCGCCAGCGCGGCCGCGGTCAGCAGCATCCAGGGGTCGGCGAACGGACGCCCCTGGTGTCGTCGATGCAGTACGTGGTCCCAGACGAACAGGCCGTCCCAGCCTGCCTGTTCGGCGGCGGCGGCCACGGTCGCGACGTTGCGGGGGTCGGCGAAGTCACCGAAGTTGGGGATGTTGACGGAGAAGCGCATTCCAGCAGGATGCGCAGCCGGCCCCGGAGCGGGCAAGACGTGTGCCCCATCAGGCTTCCCGAGCACCCGGGAAGTCACCCGGGTCCTGGCGTCGGCGGCTTCACGAGGTAGGACGAGCCCGGCAACCGTCCACCTGCACAGACGTGATCGGGTAGCGGAACGGGCCGCTCTGAGTACCCGTACTCAGGCCGGCCCGGCCGTGATCGCCGGAGCATGGAGGCATGCAATCAGCAGCGATACCGCGGATCGGCATCACCGCCGTCGGCTCCCACCTGCCGGCCCGCCGGCTCACCTCCCAGCAGCTTCAGGACGAGATCGCCACGGGCGGCCGACTCGCCCTGCCGGAGCGGATGTTCGAGAAGGCGACCGGGATCCGCAGCCGGCACTTCGCCGCCGACGACGAGTACGCCTCCACCCTCGCCGTCGGCGCCGCCCGGCGCGCCCTCGACACCCGCGGGCTGCATCCGCGGGACGTGGACCTGCTGCTGTTCGCCTCCGCCACCCGGGACGTCTGCGAGCCCGCCACCGCCCACATCGTGCAGGCCGAACTCGGCACCCGGGCCCACGCGTTGGACGTCAGCAACGCCTGCAACAGCTTCCTCAACGGGATCGACCTGGCCCGGGCGATGATCCTGGCCGGACGGGCCCGCCGCGCCCTGGTCGTCACCGGGGAGACCCCCAGCCGGGCCATGCGCCGCGCTCCCTCCGGCATCGCGGAGGTGCGCGACGGCTTCGCCGGCTACACCTTCGGCGACGCCGGGGCGGCCGTCGTCGTCGAGGCCGTCGAGCGGGGCGGCATCCTCGACATCGAGACCGCCACCGCCTCCGAGCACTGGGAGGCCGGCGGGATCCCCGGCGGCGGGTCCCGGCACCCGCGCGGCGACGAGCACAGCTACTTCCGCGGCGGCGGCAAGGAGTTGCGCGGCATCTTCGAGACGATCGGCCCGGCCGTTCTGGCCCGGCTCGCCGCCCGCACCGGCCTCGGCTGGGACGACTACGCCCGCGTCCTGGTGCACCAGGTGACCCTCCCGTACCTGGAACGCTTCGTCGAACTGACCGGGGCGCCGGCCGGGAAGCTGGTCCTCACCGTCCCGGAGATCGGCAACGTCGCCAGCGCCACCCTGGGCGTCCAACTCGACCGGATACGCGACACGCTGGCCCCCGGGGACAAGGTCCTGCTGGTCGGCCTCGGCGGCGGCGTCAGCCTGATGACCATGGTCTGGGAGGCGTCGTGAGGACCGATCTGTGGGTGGTGGTCCCCGCCTACCAGGAGCAGGACCGCATCGACGGGGTGCTGCGCGCCCTCACCGCCCAGCGCGACCGCGACTTCACCCTCCTCGTCGCCGACAACGGCTCCACCGACGGCACCGTCGCCACCGTCCGCGCGTTCGCCGCCCGCGCACCGTTCCCGGTCGAGGTGCTGGTCGAGCCGGAGAAGGGCGTCGGCTCCGCCGTGGACACCGCCTTCCGCCACGCGATCGCCCACGGCGCCACCCTGCTCGCCCGCACCGACGCCGACTGCCTGCCCGAACCCGGCTGGACCGCCGCCGCCCGGGCCGGCCTGCTGGACAGCGGAGGGCTCGTCTGCGGCCGGGTCACCGCCCGCCGCGACGAACACGGGCCGGCCGGACGCGCGGTGTTCCTGCTGCTGGTCGCCCTCGGCGCCTTCTTCGGCCGGATCCGGCCGGCCCACCACCGCCGGCACGGCTACCTGACCCCCTACCGGATGCACGCGGGCAACAACATGGCGATCACCGCCGAGCTCTACCAGGCCGTCGGCGGCATGCCCCGCCGACCCTCCCCCACCGACCGGGCGTTCCTCAACAGGGTCCGCCGGCACACCACGGCGGTGGTGCGCCGCCGCGACATGGTGGTGCAGAACTCCACGCGCCGGATCCGCGCGTACGGGGTGGTGGGCACGGCGCGCTGGTACCTGGAGCGCGGGGCCGGACCGCGCCCCGTCGACGTCCGCTGAGCCGGCATCCAGGCGTCCAGGCATCCATCGGACCGGCCGTCGTCGACCGAACCCGCCGGCGGCCGCCTGGACCGCCGGGGCCGCCGATTCCCACCGCGGCGGCCGTCGCAGCCGCCCACCCAGCCCACCTCCGCTCCCCGAAAGCAGCCCTCCGTGCTCGACCGCCTCGCCCACGCCCTGCGCGCCGACCATCCCGAGCGGCCCGCCGTCCTGCGCCAGACCGCCCTGGGCACCGTCCGCCCGGTGATCCGCCGGGGCGAGCTCGCCGACCTGGCCGACGGCTACGCCGCCGCCCTGCACGCCCACGGCCTCGGCTCCGGCTCTCGCTCCGGTCCCGGTCCCGGCGCGACCGTCGGCGTCGCCGTCCGTCCCGGCCCGCGCGCGCTGGCCGTCATGCTCGCCGCCCACCGGCTGGGCCTGCGGATCGCCGTCCTCGACCCGACCGCCGGACCCGACGTGCTCGCCGCCCGACTCGCACTGGCCCGCCCCGATCTCTTCCTCGCCGACGCCGCGGCCCAGGCCGTCGCCGGCTGGGCGGGGCCGCTGGCCCGCCGCGCCGACCTCGCACTCCCCCGGCTCACCGCACTGGGGCCGGTCGCCACCCTCGGCCGCCGCCTGCCCGGCTGCGCACCCCGGCTGCGCCCGGCGGACAGCGCCCTGCCCGCTGCCCCGTCCGAGGGCGACGGCCACGGCCACGGCAGCGAGGACGCGGTGATCGTCTTCACCTCCGGCACCACCGCCCGACCGCGCGCCGTCGTCCACACCCGCGCCGGCCTCGCCGCCGGGCTGGGCACCGTCGCCGACCTGGTCGGCCCGCGCCCCGGCACGGTCGTCCTCGGCGGCACCTTCTTCGTCCTCGTCCCGGCACTCGCCGCCGGCGCCGCCGTCGTTCTGCCCGCCCGCCGCCCCGCCGCGCTCGGCCGCCAGCTCGCCCGGCTCTCCCCCGCCCACACCTACCTCACCCCGCCGCAGCTGCGCGCCGCCCTCACCGCCGGGGCCCGCTTCACCGGCCGGGTCTGGACGGGCTCCGCCCCCGCCGACGCCGCCCTGCTGCGCCGGGTCAAGCAATCCGGTGCCGACGAAGCGTGGAGCGTCTACGCGCTCACCGAACTGTTCCCCGCCGCCGCGGTCGAGGAGGCGGACAAGGCCGCCCACGACGGGAACGGCGACCTCGTCGGCCACCCGCTGCCCGGCGTCCGGGCCCGCCTCGCCGAGGACGGCGAACTCCACCTCACCGGCCCCGGCGCCCGCCACCGCTACCTCGGCGAGGAACCCGACCCGTGGATCCGCACCGGCGACCACGCCCGCCTCACCCCCGACGGACGGATCGTCCTCGCCGGCCGCCTCAAGGACATGGTGCTGCGCCACGCCGAGAACATCTACCCGGGCCTGTACGAGCCCGCGCTGCACGTGCCCGGCGTCGAACTGGCCGTGCTGGTCGGCGTTCCCGACGGGAACGGGGACGAACGGCTGGTCGCCCTCGTCCAGCCCGCGCCCAGGACCGACCCGCGGCACCTGCGCGCCGCCCTGCGCGGGCCGCTCGACCGCATGGGCTCCGCCCGCCCCGACGCCGTCCTGTTCGGCACCGTCCCGCTCGCCGGCCGCTCCCGCAAACCCGACCGGGCCGCGGCATCCGCCCACTGCGCACAGGAGTTGGCCCGATGAACCCGTCCGACCGCACGACCGCCACCGCGACGCCCACCGGGACCCTCTCCGGGACCACCACCGCCACGGACCTCGCGTCCCTCGCCGCCTCCCGCCGGGCCCGGCGCCGCGACCGACGCGTCTACCTGCACAGCCACCCCGCGCTCTTCGCGCTGCTCTGCGCCACCCGCCGCCGCCCGGTCCTGCGGATCGGCCGCACCCTGCTGGTGCACGGCGCCGACGCCTACCGCGAGGCCCTCACCCGCGTCCCGCTGCACCGCACCGCGCCCGGCACCACCGGCGGCGCGGCGGCCCGGCTCACCGACGGCGGCGCGCTGTTCGACCAGGACGGCGGCGACCACCGCACCGCCCGCCGTACGCTGGCCGCCGGCGTCGACACCGGCGCCCGCGCCCGGATCCGCCCGCTCTGGCAGGCCGTCCTCGCCGAGCGCGTCCCCGACCTGGCCACCGGGCACCTCGAACTCGTGGACCTGGTAAGGGAGCTGGCCGGAACCACCGCCGCCGCCCTCACCGGTGCGGCCGTCCCGGCACGTCGACTCGCCGACGCCGCAGCCGAGGCGGCCGCCGCTGCCGCCCGCGACCACCTGCCAGGACCGCGCCCGGGCCGTGCCCGCGCCGCGGCCGAGGCGGTCGACGCCGCTGCCCGCCTCAGCGCCCTGCTGCCCGATCCGCGTGACGCCATGGTCGCCGTCGCCGCCGTCAACACCACCCTCGCGGCCGTCCCCCGCGCCGTCGCCTGGTGCGCCAACGCCGGCCTGTGGGCGGCCGTCGACGGGGCCACCGCGCCCCGTCTCGCCGCCGAACTGCTGCGCCTCACCGCGCCCTCCCCGCTGCTGCCCAGGGCGGCCGCCGCCGACGCCATCCTCGCCGGTCACCGGGTGCGCCGCGGCGACCGGCTGATCCTGGTCGCCCGGCACGCCGCCCACGCCCACCACCGCGCTCCGAGCCCGGACCCTGCCGCCACCCAGGCCGTCTTCGGCGCCGGCCCCCACGCCTGCCCCGGTGCGGGCCTGGCCCGCGCCCAACTCGCCGACGTGCTCCTCGCACTGGCCCCCCATCGCCCGGTGGTCACCCGAGCCCGCGTCGACCGCCGCTGCGCCCTGCCCGGCTACGCCGAACTCACGCTCCGCCGAGGACGGTCCTGATGCGCATCGCCGTCACCGGCGCCTCCGGATTCTGCGGCGCCCACCTCGCCCGCACCGCCGCCGCCCTGGGCCTGGACGTCACCTGCCACGGCCGCCGCCCCGGACCGGTCGGCCGCCACCTCGGCTGGGACGCCGCCGCCCACGACCCCGACTTCACCGGCGCCGACCTCGTCGTCCACTGCGCCGCCGCCGTCGCCGACCTGCCCCCGGGCCACCCGGCGGAGGCCCACCAGCGCACCGTCAACGTCACCGGCACCGAGCGCGTCCTGCGCGCCACCGCCGGCCGCCCCCTCGTCCACGTCAGCAGCGCCAGCGTCTACGATCCCCGCACCAGCGCCGCCGTCCTCACCGAGGACCACCCCACCACCGCCGGCCACCTCAACGCCTACGGCCGCACCAAGGCCGCCGCCGAGCGGCTCGCCCTCGCGGCCGGTGCCGTCGTCCTGCGCCCCCGCGCCGTGTACGGCCCCGGAGACCCGCACCTCCTTCCGCAGCTGCTCGGCCGGGCCCGGTACGGTCTGCTGCCGCTGCCCGGCCGGGACCTCCCGCTCAGTCTGACCGCCGTCGCCAACCTCACCGACGCCTGCCTGTCCGCCCTCGGCCTCACCGGCGCCGCGCCCTGGGCTCCCGGCGCCTACAACATCGCGGACGCCGCCCCGTACCGGCGCGACGACGCGCTGCGCCACATCCTCACCGTCCACCGCCGCCCCGCCCGGCTCGCCCACCTCCCCGCGCCGCTCGTCCGCCTCGCCGCCCGCACCGCGGTGGTCCCCGGCCTCACCCCGTACACCGTCGACCTCCTCACCCGCGGTGTCGTCCTCGACCTGACCCGCGCCCGCGCCCAGGGCTGGCACCCCGCCCACGACCTGCGCGACTACCACCCCTGACACCTGCCCGAGCGAACGGGGGATGCCGGGAGAATCGCCGGAGGATGCTTGACAAACTCAACCTTTCATCCCTAGGGTCGCCATTGCTTCAGGTAGTGAAAAATTTCTGCCCGCAAGCACCGGCTCCCCACCTCAAGACCGCGAGACCCCTCATGACTGACGCCATCCCCACCGTGGTCGCCCGCCTGCGGGCCGAATTCTCCACCGGCCGGACCAGGCCGCTCACCTGGCGCCTGAACAGGCTGGCCGCCCTGCGCGCCCTGCTCACCGAACAGGCCGAGGCGTTCCAGCAGGCCCTGCACACCGACCTCGGCAAGAGCGCCGCCGAGGCGTACCGGACCGAGATCGGCTTCACGCTCAACGAACTCGACCACACCGTCGCCCACTTGGCCGAGTGGCTGGACCCGAAGCCGGCCGCCGTACCGGAGGTCTTCCGCCCCGCCGAGGCCCGGATCGTCCGCGAACCCCTGGGCGTGGTGCTGATCATCGCCCCCTGGAACTACCCGCTCCAGCTCGCCCTGGCCCCGCTCGTCGGCGCCCTGGCCGCCAGGAACACCGCCGTCCTCAAGCCCAGCGAACTCGCCCCCGCGACCTCCGCGGCCGTGGCCGAGCTGCTGCCGCGCTACCTCGGCGAGGAGGCCGTGGCGGTCGTCGAAGGCGCCGTCCCGGAGACCACCGCCCTGCTGGAGCAGCGCTTCGACCACATCTTCTACACCGGCAACGGCACCGTCGGACGGATCGTCATGACCGCCGCCGCCAAACACCTGACCCCGGTCACCCTGGAACTCGGCGGCAAGAGCCCGGTCGTGGTCGACCCCGGCACCGACCTCGCCGTCACCGCCCGGCGGATCGCCCGCGGCAAGTTCCTCAACGCCGGACAGACCTGCGTCGCCCCCGACTACGTCCTCGCCGTCGGCGACACCGCGGCCGGCCTGGAACGCGAACTGGCCGACGCCGTACGGGAACTGTTCGGCGAGGACCCGGCCACGAGCACCGAGTACGGGCGCATCGTCAACGAGCGCCACTTCGACCGGCTCACCGCACTGCTCGACGACGGACGCACCGTCACCGGCGGCGGGCACGACCGCGCCACGCGCTACCTCGCCCCGACCGTCCTCGCCGACGTGCCCGCGACCGCCCCCGTGATGCAGTCCGAGATCTTCGGCCCGATCCTGCCCGTCCTCACCGTCCCCGACCTCGACGCGGCGATCGCCTTCATCAACGAGCGCGACAAGCCGCTCGCCCTCTACGCCTTCACCGAATCCGCGGACACCAAGCGGCGACTGACCGAGGAGACCTCCTCCGGCGCGCTCAGCTTCGGACTCCCGGTCTCGCACCTGGCGATGCCCGACCTGCCGTTCGGCGGCGTCGGCGAGAGCGGCATGGGCCGCTACCACGGCGAGTACTCGATCGACACGTTCAGCCACACCAAGGCCGTCGTCGACAAGCCCCTCGGCTGATCCCGACCCTGCCCTCCCCCTCCACCCTCGCCCTCACCCTCGCCACCGGACCGCTGGTCCCACCGGCCCCTGAATCCCTCCGGAGCAACCGTCCATGACCCCGAACGAGCACGTCGACGCCGTGGCCGCCGAGACCCACAGGTTCGCCACCGCCGTACGCTCCGCCGACCCGGCCACCCCCGTCCCCACCTGCCCCGACTGGACCCTCGCCGACCTGCTCCGCCACGCCGGCAGCGTCCAGCGCTGGTTCACCGTCCTGCTGCGGCAACGCATCCAGGCACCGCCCACCAGCCGGGACGTCGACCTCAAGCTCCCCGAACGGGCCGAGGACTACCCGGCGTGGCTCACCGAGGCCGGCGCGGAAGCGGCCGCGACGTTCGCGGCGACCGACCTCGACGCCCCCATGTGGGCCTGGGGCGCCGACCAGCACGCCCGCTTCTGGGTGCGCCGGATGCTCTTCGAGACCCTCGTCCACCGCGTCGACGCCGAACTCGCCCTGGGGCTCAAGCCCGAGATCGACCCGGACCTCGCCGCGGACGGCGTGTCCGAATTCCTCACCAACCTGCCGCACGCCACCCTCTTCGCCCCGCACACGGCCAAGCTCCGCGCCGCCGACCGCACCCTCCGCTTCACCCGCACCGACGGCGACGGCGACTGGCTGATCCACCTGCGCCCCGACGGCTTCGGCCCGGCCCCCGCCGACACGACCGCCACCGACGCCGACGCCACGGTCTCGGCCACCGCCGCCGACCTCCTGCTCCTCCTCTACGGCCGCACCGACCGCTCGGCGCCCGGGATCACGGCCTCCGGGGACGAAGGACTGCTGGACCTCTGGTTCACCAACTCCGCCTTCTAGGAGAGCATCCGGGCACCTGAACCCCCTGCCCGGGGGGCCGCGCCGACGCCCCCGGAGCGGGAAGCCAGGGAGGGGGGAGGAGGACGGACTGCCGGCGGGTCAA
>NZ_JBHVJT010000121.1:0-15605 GCF_042798815.1 Kitasatospora sp. NPDC057738
AAGGGGGGAAAAGAGGACGTTCCACCCGTGACGAGGGCCCCCCCCCCCCCCCCTTTGGTTTTGTCCCTTTTCCCCCCCTCCCTCCTCCCCCCCCCCCACCCCCGCCGGAACGTTTCTGCTGGCTCTGCGCCGCTCCTCCTCCCACCACCCCCTTCTACTTTCCATGCCCCCACGTGATTGGTGGGAGGAGGAGAGCGCGGGGGTCAGGCGGGCGGGGCTCGGGGGGTGCCTGGGGTCTGCTCGGGGTGGGCGTGGGGTGCGGGGCCGTGCCCGTCAGCGCCACCGGGCCCGGCGTGGGCGCCGGGGCGGCGGGCCGCGTGGGCGGGCCGGGGACGGACGGCGACACCGAGGGTGGCCGGGGAGTCGCCCGTCACCGCGATGTCCCCTTCCCGGTCGGTGCGCAGCACGGTGGCGCCGAGTGCGCGCAGATGGTCGACCGTCCTCGGGGACGGGTGACCGTACGGGTTGCCCTCGCCGCAGGAGATGAGGGCCAGCCGGGGCCGCAGGGCACCCGCCAAGTCCCAGTCCTGGTGGGCCGATCCGTGATGCGCCACCTTCACGACATCGGCCTTCCCCATCCGGCCCAGCAGTGCCGACTGGGCCTGCGGTTCGAGATCTCCGAGCAGTGCCATCCGTAGTCCTCCTGTCAGTGCCACCATCAAGGCGACGCTTGCGTTGTTCGGGCCCGGCGCCTCGACCGCCGAGCCGGGGACGGGCCACACCACGTCCCAGGCCAACCCGGCGCCGGCCGACCGCCGTTCACCTCGACCGGCTCTCAGCAGCGGGAGGCCCGCGCCTGCCGTCCAGCTCGCCACCCGGGCGGCCTCGCCCGGTGGATCGTCCAAGGTGGTGCCCTCGACCGCGCCGACCCTGCGGCCCCGCAGCACCCCCGGCACGCCCTCGACGTGGTCGGCGTGGAAGTGCGTCAGCAGCAGTAAGGGAACCGTCGTGATGCCGAGGTCGCGCAGGCATCTGTCCGCGGCGTTCGGATCCGGCCCGGCGTCGACCACCACCGCGCTGTCCGGCGCCCCCGCCGCGAGGGCCAGCATGTCTCCCTGTCCGACGTCGCACATCACCAATCGCCACCCCGGCGGCGGCCAGCCGGTGGCGATCCGGGTGAGCTGCGGCGGGCGCAGCAGCACGGCCAGCAGGACCGCCGTCAGCGCCCCCGCCACCAGGGCCCGCGCCCAGCGCCGCCGCCCGTACGCCGGCAGCGGGCTGCCGGGCCGCGCCCGTCGGGGCAGCAGGAGCGGCGCCGCCCAACAGCCGGCCAGGACGGCCAGCGCGACCGTCGCCGTCCCGAACCACCCTCCCGGCCAGTCCAGTTGGCCGCCCGGAATCCCGGCACCACGGCGTGCCACGAGGGAGAGCCAGCCGGCCGGCACTCCGGCCGGTTCCGCGAGCAGACGGGCCAGGTCCGGAAGGAGCGGCTGCAGGGCGAGCACCCCGAAGCCGAGCAGCGTCGCCGGGGCCACCGCCGGCTCGGCCAGCAGGTTGCAGGGGATCCCGACCAGGCTGATGTGCCCGGACAGCACCACCGTCACCGGCGCGCACAGGGCCTGGGCGGCCGCCGTGGCCGCGAGCGCGCCTGCCAGGTGGTACGGCCAGCGGCGGGCCCGCAGGGCCTCGGCCCAGTGCGGTCCGAGGACGAGCAGCCCGGCGGTGGCGAGCACCGACAGCAGGAAGCCGAACGAGCGGGCCAGGAACGGGTCCAGCAGGACCAGCACCAGGACCGCTCCGGCGAGCGCGGGCACCGCCTTGCGGGGACGGCCGGCGGCCAGGGCCAGCATGCCGATCAGCCCCGTCCCGGCGGCCCGCAGCACGCTGGGCTCGGGCCGGCAGACGGTGACGAAGGCCAGGGTCAGCGCGGTGCCGAGCAGCGCACCGGTGCGCAGTGACAGCCCCAGCAGCGCGGCCAGCCCGTGCCGTTCCGGGGTACCGGCCTGCCCGGGCGCGCCCAGCAGCGCACCGAGGACGATCGCCAGGTTGGCCCCGCTGACCGCCACCAGGTGGACCAGGTCGGTGGCCCGGAAGGCGTCGTCGAGGTCGTCGGGCAGTCGAGAGGTGTCGCCGACCACCAGCCCCGGGAGCAGCCCGCGCGCGTCCGCCGGAAGTCCGTCGGTGGCCGTGCGCAGGCCTTCGCGCAGCCGGCCGGCGATCCGCTGGGGCAGGCTCGGCGGCGCCAGCTGCCGGGGCTGCCCGTGGACGACCAGCAGCGCGGCCGACTCGGTGTCATGCCCCTCCCCCGCCGGCCGCACCTCAACCTCCGCCGCCAGCCGCTGGGACGGGAGCACCCGCTGCCAGGGCTCGCTCCGCGCCCCTCGGACCATGACCGTCACCGGCGTCCGCGTGCGGGTGCTCCGCCCGTCCGGGAGCGGGGTGACGCGGTCGGCCACCGCCTCGACGGTGAGGAGCGTCTGCCCGGCGGCGGGGCCGCCCCGGGAGGTGTGGGCCTTCGGGTCCCCCGTGATCGTCAGCTCCACCTCCACCACCGGGGACGGCGTTCCCGGCTCGGCGGCCACGGACGCGCGGGCGAGCTCCGGCAGCGGCCCCCGGTGGAGGTCGGAGGTGTGCAGCGGGGTGGCGATCGCGGCCGCCGCGCCGGTGAGCAGGACGGCGGCCAGCGTCGCCGAGGACCCGCGCCGGCGCAGGACCCCCGGCCGGGTGAGCAGCAGGACGGCCGCGAGCGCGGCAAGGCCGGCCGCGGTGAGGGCGAGGGCCTCGTACCCCGGTTCCAGGCCGAGGAGCGCCGCCGTGACCGTCCAGGCCGAGACGGCGGGCAGCAGCAGCCGGAAGTCGGCGCCCGCGGAGCGGGGCGCAGCGGCCGGACCGGCCGGCGCGGTGGCGACGGACATGGCGGTACCTCCCTTCGGTGGCCGGGGAAGCGGGCGGGGACGGCGGCGGTGGCGGCGTCAGAGGGTGAGGAGCGGGCGGAGTTCCGCGTACGTGCGGGCGCCGATGCCGCTGACCTGCCGGAGTTGGTCGAGGGAGCGGAAGGAGCCGTGCGAGGTGCGGTAGGCGAGGATGCGCTGGGCGAGGGTGGGGCCGACGCCGGGAAGGGTGTCGAGCTGTTCGAGCGTGGCGCGGTTGAGGCTGACGGGTGGTCGGGGTGCGGCGGGGCCCGGAGGTCCGCTCCCGCTGCCGACGACGGCCGGGACGGGGGCGGGCGCCGGTTCGCCGACCAGGATCTGCTCACCGTCCGTCAGGATGCGGGCCAGGTTGAGGCTCCTGGTGTCCGTCTCCGGCAGCGGTCCGCCCGCCGCCCGCAGGGCGTCGGCCACCCGGGAGCCGCCGGGCAGGGCGTGCAGGCCGGGGAGGTGGACCCGCCCGCCGATGTCCACCACGACCTCCGCCCCGGTACCGGCGGCAGGCCCGGCCCTGGGGTCGACGGCGGAGGCGTCGGCGGGAGCGGGCGGCTCGGCCCCCGCCGGTGCCGCGACGGCCGCCGACGCGGGCACGGCGACCGTCTCCGGCCGGGCCAGCCAGAAGTGCTGTACGGCGTAGCCGACCGCGAACAGCAGCAGGATGGCCAGCCCGGCCACCGCGCGCCGGTCGAGCGCCAACGCCGAGCCGAGCGGGGGGAACGAGGCGGTTGAGGGGACTCGCGGACGTGCCCCGGCCTCCGGTGGATCCACGGCGTCACCCGGATCCACGGCGTCACCCGGATCCGGCGCGGCACCCGCGTCCGGCGGTGCCGGCACCGCCGCCGGCACCGCTGCCTGCGACGGCAACGACGGGCCGCCGGCCGCCGCCGCCCGGCCCCTTGTCGGTGATGCGGCCGACCCCGGGGAGCCCCCGCCGACGCCGCCTTCCGGCTCGTCACCCGTCGGCTCGCCACCCGCCGGCAGCAGCGCGGCCATCCGCAGCCGTACCGTCTCGTTGATCGCATGGCGCTTCGCCGCGCCCAGGCCCATGGTCGTCATGCCGAGGACGGTAGGAGTCCTCCGGCGAGCGCGCGGAAATCAACCAAACCCTGTGGACAACCCGGGGGTTGTGGATAAAAAGTGTCACTCACAGGAGTGAGCAGGGCTGTCCGAAATTGACCAGCCGACCAAGCAGCCAGCCGACCAAGCAACCAGCCGACCGGGCGACCAGGCGACCAGGCGACCAGCCGGACCGCCCCACACCGGCAACCACCCGCACCACTCAGCGCGGCGCGACCACCACCGCCAGCAGCCCCGGCCCGACGTGCGCGCCGATCACCGCCCCCACCTCACCCACGTACAGCTCCCGCAGCCCCGGCACCCGGGCCCGCAGCCGCTCCGCGAGCGGTTCGGCCCGGTCCTCGGCCGCCAGGTGGTGCACGGTGATGTCGACCTCCTGCTCCCCCGACCGCTCGACCGCGATCTCCTCCAGCCGCGCGATCGCCCGCGACGCCGTCCGCACCTTCTCCAGCGGCTCGATCCGCCCGCCGTCCAGGTGCAGCAGCGGCTTGACCGCCAGGGCCGAGCCGAGCAGGGCGCGCGCCGCCCCGATCCGGCCGCCGCGCCGCAGGTGCTCCAGGGTGTCGACGTAGAAGAACCCGCTGGTCCGGGCCGCCCGCCGCTCGGCCGCCTCGGCCGCCTCCGCCAGGCCCTGCCCGGCCTCGATGGCCTCGGCCGCCGACAGCACCCCGTACCCGAGCGCCATCCCGACCAGCCGGCTGTCCACCACCCGCACCGGTACGGGCGCCTCGGCGGCGGCCAGCCGGGCGGCCTCGACGGTGCCGGACAGTTCGCCGGAGATGTGCACCGAGACGATCCCCTTCGCCCCGGCCTCGGCGGCCGCCCGGTAGGTGGCGGCGAAGGTCTCCGGGTTCGGCCGGGAGGTGGTCACCCGCTGCTTGCCGCGCAGCGCCTCGGCGACGTCCTTCGGGGAGATCTCGACGCCCTCGCTCAGGACCGAGTCACCGACCGCGACGCTCAGCGGGACCACCGTGATCCCGTGCCGGTCGAGGGTCTCCTGCGGCAGATAGGCCGTGGAATCGGTGACAAGCGCGAGGTCGGAGGGCATGAGCCGGAGGTTACTCCCCGCCGGTCCGGGAGGACAGCGCATGGTCCGGGCACCGGCCGAAGGCCTCGCACCGCCCCGCCGGCTCAGCCTGCCGAGGGCCCCGTCGAAGGCCCGGCCGAGGGCTTGCGCAGCCGCTGCGCCAGCTTGGCCAGCGGATCGGCGAGCCCGAGCAGTTCCTCGGCACTCGCACGCCCCTTCCCGTCGGTCAGCCGGGCCCGAGCCGCGCTCCCGGCCGCGCCGCCGGAACCGGCGGAACCCGCGGAACCCGCGGAACCCGCGGAACCCGCGGAACCCGCGGAACCCGCGGAACCGGCAGAGCCCGAGGCACCCGGAGCACCCGAACCCTTGCCGGAGGAAGCACCCCCCGCGGTGTCCCAGTGCCGCAGCGCCCCCGCCTCGCTCTCGCACTCCTGGCTCAGCCGGCTCAGCTCGTCGTCCGCGAACCGCTGCATCCGGTCCTGCGCCGCCCAGCGCATGGTCTCCGCCGAGTGCGTGATCCGCTCGGCCCGCTCGCGCAGCTCGGGCAGCTTGGCGGCGATCCGCGCGGTCTCCGGCTCGCGCTCCAGCATCCGCAGCTCGCCGTCGAGCTCGGCGGCGTGCTCGTCGAGCCGCTTCAGCAGGGCGAGCGACTCGCCGAGCTGGCCGTCCTGCGTGAGGCCGCTCTCCAGCACCTGCCGGGTGCCGTCGAGCGAGGTCCGCAGGCGGAGCCGGACGGAGGCGATCTGTGCGGACGGGCCGACCTTGGTGTACGTCTTCGCCTTGAGGGTGGCGGTCTCCACGGCCCGGCGGGCGTTGGCCTCGTGCTTCTCGATCTTCGCGCCGACGGCCTTGGCGGCCTTGACCGTGCCGACCACGGCCAGCACCATCACCGCGACCCCGAAGAGCAGGACCAGGCCGATCATCACGCCGAACACGTCCATCGCGCGCCACCTTCCGCCGTCGTTCCGGCCCCCACCGGGCCCAACGCGGGCCGCAATTGCCGAGGGTTCCACGGTAGCCGCCGGAAGCCGTCCGGGGGCAGCCCGAGCGGCCCCCGCGGACGGAGATCAGGGTCAGATCCGGGATCTCCCCGAGGGTCCCCGACCGCCCCGGAAAGCCCCCGCGAGCACCCTCCGGCCCCTCCGCGAAACACCGGGCGGAAACCGCCGGCCCCTCCGCGCAACGCCGGGCGGGAACCGCCGGCTCCTCCGCGCAACGCCGGACGGGAAGCCCCTCCGGCCCCCACCTCCCGCAAAACGCCGGGCGGGCGCCCCGAAGGACGCCCGCCCGACCGCTCCGCGCTCGCTGCCCCGGCAGCCACGCACAGCCGCACTCGATCCGGCACAGCCGCGCTCGACCAAGCTCAGCCGCACTCAGCCGGTGACGATGTTCACCAGCTTCGGCGCCCGCGCGATCACCTTCCGCACCTCGGCCCCGCCGATCGCCGCGACGACCGCCGGCTCCGCCAGCGCCAGCGCCTCCAGCTCGGCGTCCGAGATGCCCGGCGCGACCTCCAGCCGCGCCTTGACCTTGCCCTTGATCTGGACCACGCAGGTCACCGTCTCGTCCACCACGTACGCCGGGTCGGCGACCGGGTAGTCGGTGTGCGCCAGCGAGTCGCCGTGGCCCAGTCGGCGCCACAGCTCCTCGGCGATGTGCGGGGCCAGCGGGGCGACCATCAGCACCAGCTGCTCGGCCACCGCCCGCGGCGTGGAGCCGCGCTTGACCAGGTAGTTGTTCAGCTCGATGGCCTTGGCGACGGCCGTGTTGAAGCGCAGCCCGGCCATGTCGCCGCGGATGCCGTCGATCGCCTTGTGCAGGGCGCGCAGCGTCGCCTCGTCGGGCGCGTCGTCGGTGACGACCAGCTCGCCGGTGGTCTCGGAGACGACGTTGCGCCACAGGCGCTGCAGGAAGCGGTACGAGCCGACGACGGCGCGGGTGTCCCACGGGCGGGAGACGTCCAGCGGGCCCATCGACATCTCGTACAGGCGCAGGGTGTCGGCCCCGTACTCGTCGGCGATGTCGTCCGGCGCGACGGCGTTCTTCAGGGACTTGCCCATCTTCCCGGCCTCGCGCTTGACCGGCTCGCCCTGCCAGAAGTACTGGCCGTCGCGCTCCTCGACCTCGGCGGCGGGCACCGGGAAGCCGCGCTCGTCGCGGTAGACGTCGGCGGTGATCATGCCCTGGTTGAACAGCTTGTGGAACGGCTCGACGGACGAGACGTGGCCCAGGTCGTGCAGCACCTTGTGCCAGAAGCGCGCGTACAGCAGGTGCAGCACGGCGTGCTCGGCGCCGCCGACGTACAGGTCGGCGCCACCGGCCGGCTTGGTCTCCGTCGGGCCCAGCCAGTACTTCTCGTTGGCCGGGTCGACGACCGCCGAGGAGTTCGACGGGTCGACGTAGCGCAGCTCGTACCAGCAGGAACCGGCCCAGTTGGGCATGGTGTTGGTCTCGCGGCGGTACTTCCGGACGCCGTCGCCCAGGTCCAGTTCGACGTTGACCCAGGCCTCGTTGCGCGACAGCGGGGTCTCCGGCGAGGAGGCGGCGTCGTACGCGTCGTAGGTGCGCGGCGAGTAGTCGTCGACCTCGGGGACCTCGACCGGCAGCATCGACTCGGGCAGCGCGTGCATGACGCCGTCCTCGTCGTAGACGATCGGGAAGGGCTCGCCCCAGTACCGCTGGCGGCTGAACAGCCAGTCGCGCAGGCGGTAGTTGACGGTGCCCTCGCCGATGCCGCGCTCGGCCAGCCAGGCGGTGGCGGCGGCCTTGGCGTCGACGACGCTCAGCCCGTTCAGCGACAGGTCGCCTTCGGAGCGGGCGGAGTTGACGATGACGGAGTCGTAGGTGTCGAACGCGTCGTCCCACTCGGCGGGGTCGGAGCCGCGCCCGTCGGTCGGCTCGACGACGCAGCGCATCGGCAGCGCGAAGGCGCGGGCGAAGGCGAAGTCGCGGTGGTCGTGGGCGGGGACGGCCATGATGGCGCCGGTGCCGTAGCCCATCAGCACGTAGTCGGCGATGAACACCGGTACGGACTCGCCGCTGACCGGGTTGACGGCGTAGGCGCCGGTGAAGACGCCGGTCTTGACCTTGGCCTCGACCTGGCGCTCGACGTCCGACTTGGCGGCGGCCGCGGCACGGTAGGCGGCGACGGCCTCGGCGGGGGTGGCGGCGCCGCCGGTCCACTCGGCGGGCACGCCCTCGGGCCAGGCGGCGGGGACGATCGAGTCGACCAGGCCGTGCTCGGGGGCCAGCACCATGTAGGTGGCGCCGAACAGGGTGTCGGGCCGGGTGGTGAAGACGGTGATCTTCCCGCCGTCGACGGCGAAGTCGACCCGGGCGCCCTCGGAGCGCCCGATCCAGTTGCGCTGCTGCAGCTTGATGGCCTCGGGCCAGTCCAGCAGGTCCAGGTCCTCGATCAGCCGGTCCGAGTACGCGGTGATGCGCATCATCCACTGGCGCAGGTTGGACTTGAACACCGGGAAGTTGCCGCGCTCGGAGCGGCCGTCCGCGGTGACCTCCTCGTTGGCCAGCACGGTGCCCAGGCCCGGGCACCAGTTGACCGGCACCTCCTTGGCGTAGGCCAGGCGGTACTCGCCCAGCACCTCGTCGCGCTCGGCGACGGACAGCTCGGCCCAGGCGCGCCCGCCCGGCAGCTCGCGCGCGCCGGACTCGAACCGGGCGACCAGCTCGGCGATCGGACGGGCCTTGCGGGCGTCCGCGTCGTACCAGGAGTTGAAGATCTGCAGGAAGATCCACTGGGTCCAGCGGTAGTACTCCGGGTCGATCGTGGAGATCGAGCGGCGCGGGTCGTGGCCCAGGCCCAGCCGGCGCAGCTGCTGGCGCATGTTGGCGATGTTGGCCTCGGTGGAGACCCGCGGGTGGGTGCCGGTCTGCACGGCGTACTGCTCGGCGGGCAGGCCGAAGGCGTCGTAGCCCAGCGTGTGCAGCACGTTGTGGCCGGTCATCCGCTGGTAGCGGGCGAAGACGTCGGTGGCGATGTAGCCCAGCGGGTGCCCGACGTGCAGGCCCGCGCCCGAGGGGTACGGGAACATGTCCATGATGAAGCTGTGCGGCTTCGCGGTGACGTCGCCGGCCGCCGGGTCGGCCAGCGCACCGGTGGGGTTGGGGGCGTGGAAGGTGCCCTCCTTCTCCCAGATGTCCTGCCAGCGGGACTCGATCTCGGCCGCCAGCGCGGCGCTGTACCGGAACGGCTCGGTCACGGTCTCGGCCGCGCCGGACGCAGGGGTCGTCTCGCTCATGGTCCTTCAAGCTCCATCGATGTCGGTTGGCGAACCGCACAGGCGGCCGGCCCGTGTACCCGGCCCGGGACGGGGTCGGGGGCGGAAAACAAAAAATCCCCTCGCAGGAGGGGACGCCACGCCGACTCCGGCACCGCCCGAGGGCTCAGCCGGTCCTGGTCAGCGCGGCCGGCTAAGGAGCAGGCGCACGGTTCGCATGGGCTCAGGGTACCGCAAGCGGGTCGGCGGGCTGCGGGGTGCACATGCCTGCGTGCGGCCCCGCACGCAGGCATGCGGGGCCGCACGGGACGGGACGGCGCGCGGGGCCGTACGGGACCGGCGCGCGGGGCCGTACGGGACGGGGCCGGAGAGCGGGTCCAGGCCCGGACCGCACCGAACTGAACCGGACCGGACTGCACCGCGCCGGACCGCGCCGGACCGGGCCGGAGATCCGGAGAGCCCTACCGCGCCGCCGCCCGCCCCGCCGCGTCGAACTCCCGCAGCGCCTTCGCCAGCCGCTCGGACTGCATCCCCGCCGCGAGCGAGCGCGCCAGCGCGGCGGTGCGGGCCGCCTCCCGCTGGTCGCCGAGCCTGCGGTGGGCCTCGGCGAGGCGCACCATGAGCAGCGCCTTGGAGCGGGCCCGTCCCGGCCCGAGCCCGGCCACGGCCTCGGCGAGCAGCACCTTCGCCATCCGGTACCCGCCGAGCGCCAGCCGTCCCTCCCCCACCATCCCGGCGACGCCGGCCCGGGTCTCCTCGGCGCCTGGCAGGCCGTCCAGTTCGGCGAAGGCCCGGGCGGCGGCGGCCTCGGCCAGCTCGGCCTCGCCCCGGCGGCCGTACGCGCGGGCGAGCCGGCCGTACTGGCGGGCCCGGGCGGTGGGGCCGAGCGCGGCTCCGTGGGTGTCCAGGGCGGTCGCGAGCGCGGAGACGGCGTCCAGTCCGCGCCCGCCGGGGCCCTGGGTGGCGAGGACGACCAGCGCGCCGAGCACCGCGACCCCGAGCCGGGGGTCGCCGCCGACGTGGGCGGCGCGCAGCGCGGCGACGAAGGCGCGCTGGGCGGCCGCGTCGTGGCCGAGGTCGTACGCGGCCCAGCCGGCCAGCCGGGCGAGTCTGCTGGCCGTGCCGTACAGCTCGCGGCCGAGCCGTTCGTCGTACGCGCCGAGTTCCAGCAGCTTGGCCAGCATGGCGAGTTCGGCCCGGACGGGGCCGAGGACGAGGCCGCCGCCGCAGGCCCGTTCGAGCTTCTGCTTGCTGCGGTAGGAGAGGCCGAGCTCGCCGACCAGCCCGGGTTCGACGCGCAGCGCGCCCTCGCCGCCGCCGACGGGCGGTGGCGGGGAGTCGAGGCGGGCGGCGGCCTGGTCGAGGTCGGCGCTGCGGAACAGGTCGGTGAGGCGGACCGGCCCGGCGTCGGTGGCGGCCTCGCGCAGCGCGGTCTGGGCGGTGTCGGCGGTCCACGGGTCGGTGAGCAGCCGGGGCGAGAGGATCTTGGCGCCGCGGTGGCCGCCCATCCGGCCCCAGAGCTGCTCGTAGGTGACGGCGATGCCGAGGGTCCGGCTGAGCACCTCGCAGACCGCCTGGTCGTGCGGGCTGCGCGGCACCATGCCGCGGTCGCGCCACTTGTACGGGGCGGTGGAGCTGATGGCGAGGCCCGGTGGCAGGGCGAGGCTCACCTCGCGGGCGAGCCGTTCCGGACTCCATCCGAGCTGGTGGAGTATCCGGGCCAGTTCCTCGTTCCGCCTTCGCTCCAGATCGGCCATGGCACGACGGTAGCGGGATTCCGGCCGCCGCGACCGGTGGCGCGGGCAGAACGGCGAAGAGCCGCCTCCCGTTTCCGGGAGGCGGCTCTCGACTGCTGTGGAGCTATGGGGAATTGAACCCCAGACCTCTTGCATGCCATGCAAGCGCTCTACCAACTGAGCTATAGCCCCTTGACCTGCGATGTCACCGTGGTTCCCGGTTGTTTCCGGCCGTTTCCCTCGGCGACATCGACTACTTTACACGGTCCTGGGCGTGCTCCTGAAATCCGTTTCCCGAGGTCCGCACCACGCGCCCCGGGAGCCCCGTCCGCGGAGCCCGGGGAGTCCCCCTTCCGCGCCCCGGGCGTGCGCCTCCCGCCCGGGGCGCACGACAACCGCGCACGCGCCCAGCTGACGTGCCGCCCGCCGCCCGCACCCGACCCCTGCCCTCCGCCCGCACCCGGCTGCGGCACCCCCGACCGCACCCCATCGCCCCACCGCCGCCCTACCGGCGACCCCACCCCCGCTACCGCGCCGCCCGCCGGCCGCGCACCGCGAAGCCCGCGGCCACCAGCACCGCCGCGGCGTCGACCAGCAGCGTGGTCCGCAACGCCGCCCCCGACTCGGCGGCCGGCGCCGGCAGGTCGACCTGGCCGAGGAACACCGAGCCCAGCACCGCGACGCCGATCACCTGGCCGAGCTGGATGACCGTCACCATCACCCCGCTGGCGTCGGCCGCGTCCTCGGGCGCCACCCCCGCGAGCGCCCGGGCGACCAGCGGCGCGTACGCGCAGCCGGCGGCCAGGCCGAGCGCGGCCATCTCCACCAGCGGCCCGGCGCCGATCTCCGCCCCGCCGCCGAGCAGCAGGCCGAGCAGCAGGTAGCCGCCGCCGAGCAGCACCCCGGCGAGCGCCGGCAGGATCCGGTGCAGCCGGCCGGGCAGCCGGTGCCAGTGCATGCTGGACACGCCGAAGCCGACGGCGACGGGCGCCGAGCAGAGCCCGGCCTTCAGCGCGGTGTGGCCGAGCCCGGCCTGCTGGTGCAGGGCGAAGGCGAACATGAAGCCCGCGAAGGCCGCCATGATCGCGAACAGTCCGGCGGCCGCGGGGCGCAGCCCGGGCGCGCCCAGCACCCGCCCGGAGATCAGCGGCTGTCCGCCGCGCCGGGCGATCCGGCGCTCGACGGCCACGAACAGGCCGAACAGCAGCACACCGGCCGCGATCATCGCCCAGCCCCAGACGGGCCAGCCCAGCTCGTGGCCGAGGACGAGCGGGACCACCAGCAGGCCGAGGGCCGCGCCGAGCACCACCAGGCCGGGGAGGTCGAAGCCCCGGGTGGCGTCGCCGGGCAGCCGGGGCAGCAGCCGGGCGCCGGCCGCGAGCAGCACCACGCCGATCGGCACGTTGACCAGGAACACCGGCCGCCAGCCGCTGCCGAACAGGTCGGCGCTGACCAGGACGCCGCCGAGCACCTGGCCGAGCGCCATGCCGCCGGCCAGCACCGCCGCGTAGAGGCCGAGCGCCCGGACCCGGGCGGCGCCGGTGAAGGTGCGCTGCACCAGGCTCATCACCTGGGGCACCATCAGGGCCGAGCCGGCCCCCTGGAGCAGCCGGAAGGCGATCAGCCAGCCGGTGGCCGGGGCGAGGCCGCAGGCCAGCGAGGCGGCGGTGAAGGCGGCCAGGCCGAGCTGGAAGAGCCGGCTGTAGCCGTACCGGGCACCGAGCCGGGCGCCGGTGATGAGCAGGACGGCGTAGGCGATGGTGTAGCCGGCGATGACCAGCTGGAGGGCGGCTCCGGAGGCGCCCAGGTCGGTTCTGATGGTGGGGACCGCGACGTTGACGATGGAGACGTCGAGCACGGACATGAACTGCCCGCACAGGACGAGTGCGAGGAGCAGCCCTGGCCGTACCGCCGGGGCGCCGGTGGTGCCTGCGGCCGCGCGGGGCCGGGTCTGAAGGTCCGTCATGGCAGCCAGCCTGGCCCCGTACCGGTACTGGTGGTTAGAGCCTGCCGATCCTGGTACCGGCAGCACCTGTATCGGCGGCCCGGGCTGCGGCACCATGGGGCCATGACCGTCCTGGAGGAACTGCCCGCCGCGGCCGGCGGGCGCGACCGCCGCCGTACCGAACTGGCCCGCTTCCTGAAGGCCTGCCGGGCGCGGGTCACCCCCGAGGACGTGGGGCTGCCGCCGGGGCTGCGCCGCCGCACTCCGGGGCTGCGGCGCGAGGAGGTCGCGCAGCTCGCCGGGGTCGGGGTCACCTGGTACACGTGGCTCGAACAGGGCAGGCCGATCAACGCGAGCGAGCAGGTGCTGCTGGCGGTGGCCCGGGCGCTGCGGCTGGACGGCACCGAGCACGAGCACCTGTTCCGGCTGGCCGGGGTGTCCGCCTCGGCGCGGGCGCTGCCGTCGGTGCCGGAACTGTCGCCGTCGATCCAGGTGATCCTGGACTCGCTGGCCCCGCTGCCGGCGGCGGTCTCCAACACCCGGTTCGACGTGCTGGGCTTCAACGGCCCGTACTGCGCGATGTTCGGCACCGACCGGATGCGCCCGTCGTGCGGGGTGGTGTTCAACAGCCTCTGGTGCATGCTGACCGCCCCGCCGTGCTGCAACCCGTGCGAGAACCGGGAGGAGACCCTGCCGCGGATGGTGGCGGTGCTGCGCTCGGCGTACGGCAAGCACGTGGGCGAGCCGGCCTGGGAGGCGCACGTGCAGCGGATGTCGGCGCGCAGCGAGCTGTTCCGGGAGCTGTGGGACCGCCAGGAGGTCGCGCCGCCGGAGCCCTGGCTGCGGGTATTCCGCCACCCGGCGGTCGGGGTGCTGCGGCTGAACGCCACCTATCTGACGATGCCGGGCGTGCCCGAGTGCTACATCGTGGTGTACCTGCCGGCCGGCCCGGAGGACCGGGAGCGGGTGGAGCGGCTCGACTCGCTGCCGCCGGGCGGCTGGAGCCACACCTGCGAAGCCTGAGGCCGGCCGGGCCCGGAACGCCGGAAGGCCGCCACCCCTTGGGTGACGGCCTTCCGAACTGCTGTGGAGCTATGGGGAATTGAACCCCAGACCTCTTGCATGCCATGCAAGCGCTCTACCAACTGAGCTATAGCCCCGCGACACGGGCGACCCTGGCTGACCACGACCGCCGATGCGGAGTGGAGCTATGGGGAATTGAACCCCAGACCTCTTGCATGCCATGCAAGCGCTCTACCAACTGAGCTATAGCCCCGCACTCACCGGATCTCCCGCTTCCCTTCCGGGCCGCGTTCCTTCCCTGCGAACGAGGAAGACTCTAGCTGGTCAGGGCCGGAACTGCGAAATCCGCTCCCTCCGGACCCCGGCCGAGGGCCCCGAGAGGCCCCCGGCCCCCGGTGCCGCCCGCACCGGTACCGCTCAGGTGTCGTCGCCGATGACCGGCTGCGGGAGCGTGCCCGCGTTGTGCTCCAGCAGGCGCCAGCCGCGCGTGCCCAGGCCGAGCACCGACCAGCAGCAGTTGGACAGCCCGCCGAAGCGCTCCCACCGGGAGGGCTCCAGTTCGAGCAGCCGCCCGAGCATGGTGCGGATCGTCCCGCCGTGGCTGACCACGACCAGCGTGCCGTTCTCCGGGAGCTTGCCGACGGCCTCCAGGACCACCGGCACCGAGCGGTCGGCGACCTCGGTGGCCAGCTCGCCGCCGCCCCCGCGGCGCACCGGCTCGCCGGCCGCCCAGGCCTCGTACTCCTCCGGGAAGCGCTCGCGGATCTCGGCGTTGGTCAGGCCCTGCCAGGAGCCCGCGAAGGTCTCCCGCAGGCCCTCGTGGTGCTGCACGTCCAGCCCGGTGACCTCGGCCAGCTCCGCGGCGGTGCGCCGGGCCCGCTGGAGGTCCGAGGAGATCAGCAGGTCGGGACGGAGCCCGGAGAGCAGCCGGGCCGCCCGCTGGGCCTGCAGGACGCCCTGGCCGGTCAGCTCGATGTCCGTGGTGCCCTGGAAACGCGATTCGAGGTTCCAGGAGGTCTGGCCGTGCCGCCAGAAGACGATGCGCGGGCCGCGCGCGCCGCGGCTCAGTGCAGATCCTCGGGCTTGCCGAAGTCGTCGGCGGGCGCGACGGCGTTGCCGGCCTCGTCGTTGTGGGCGTCCGGGCGGTTGCGCGAGGCCACGGCGTCCTCGGGCAGCGGCAGCTCGGGGCAGTCCTTCCAGAGGCGGTCCAGCGAGTAGAAGGAGCGCTCCTCGGAGTGCTGGACGTGCACGACGATGTCCAGGTAGTCGAGCAGGATCCAGCGGCCCTCGCGCTCGCCCTCGCGGCGCACCGGCTTGATGTCCAGCTGCTCGCGCAGCTGGTCCTCGATCTCCTCGGCGATGGAGCGGACCTGGCGGTCGTTGTTCGCGGAGGCGATCAGGAAGGCGTCGGTGATCGACAGCACCTCGCTGACGTCGAAGGCGATGATGTTGTGCGCGAGCTTGTCGGCCGCCGCCTGCGCGGCGACGGTGATGAGCTGCTGGCTGTGGTCGGTGACGGTCACGGTGTTCTTCCGGCTCGGCGGCTTGGGGTGCCCCGGCGCACGGCCGGGGTCGCCTTCCAGGATCTCACGCCGCCCGGGAGGGGCGTAAGGCGTTTTCCGGGTTCCCCCGGGCCCCCCAAGCGCAACACCCAGACCCTGGGGGGGAGAGCCCGCGGCCCCATCGTTCCTC
>NZ_JBHVJT010000122.1:0-15395 GCF_042798815.1 Kitasatospora sp. NPDC057738
CCCAGCTTCCGGTGACGTGGGGCGGCCCGCGTGCTGCGGTGTCGGTGCCGCGGTGTCAGTGCGTCGGCGTGCCCAGCGGCAGCGTGGCCGTCGCGCTGCCCGGGGCCGAGGCGGTCGCCGAGCCGGTGCCGCTCGGGCTCCCCGTCGGGGTGCCCGTCCCGGTCGGGGTGGGCGTGCCGGTCCCGCTCGGGGTGCCGGTCCCGCTCGGGGTGCCCGGCCCGGTCGGCGTTCCGGTCGGGGTGCCGGTCGGGGTCGAGGTGGGCGTGCCGCCGGACGGCGTCCCCGGGTCGGTCGGCGTACCGGTGCCGCCCGGCGTCTGCGGCACGGCCGGCGGCGTCACCTCGCCGCCGGGGGCCGGCGTGGCCGGCACCTGGTGGGCCGGGCTCGGCGCTATCGGCGTGACGGCGTCCCAGCCCGACGGGAGGTCGGGCACCTTCCAGGCGCCGCCGGCGTCGTCCGCCGCGCCGGACGGGTCGGGACGGACGGCCCCGAGGATCGGCATCGAGCCGATCGGCGAGATCTTGATGAACGCGCCGGGCCGCGGCGCCTGCACGATCAGCCCGCCGCCGATGTACATCCCGATGTGCGAGGCGTCCTGGAAGTACACCACCAGGTCGCCGGGCCGCAGCTGGTTGAGCGCCACGTGCGGCAGCTGCGCCCACTGCTCCTGGCTGGTGCGCGGGATCGGCTTGCCCGCGTGCAGCCAGGCCTGCGAGGTGAGGCCCGAGCAGTCGTAGGCGTCCGGGCCGGTGCCGCCCCACAGGTACGGCTTGCTCACCTGCGCCAGCGCGAAGGCGATGGCCGCGCGCCCCTGCTGGGAGGGCGTGCGCTCGCCCTTGCCGAGCGCCCCGGAGGCGAGGAACGCGAGCTGCGCCTCGTCCGCCTTGGCCTTCTCCAGCTGCTCCAGCTCGGTCCGCTGGGCGCCGGTCAGCGAGGAGACCATCTGCTCGACCGCCGTGAGGTCGGCGGACGCCTTGGCCTTGGCCGCGTCCTGCTGGACGACCAGCGTCCGGGCGGTCGCCAGCGCCTCCTCGGTCTGCTTCTTCAGCCCGTCCAGCGCGTCCCGGTCGCTCTTCAGCTTGTCCAGGAACTCCGACTGCGAGCGGCTGGCCGAGGCGAGCAGCTCGGCGATGACGACCGCCTCGTACGGGTCCTTGGAGAGCAGCAGCTCCGCGTAGGCCGACGCGGCCCCGTTGCGGTACTGCGCGGCGGCGAGCTGCGAGGCGATGTCGGTGCCCGCGTCGACCTGCTTCTGCTGGCGGTCCAGCCGGCCCTGGAGGTCGGTGAGCGCGGTCTGCTGGTCGGCCGCCTTGGCGACGGCGCCGTTGTACTGCTCGGTGGCGGCCTCGGCGCTCTGGTAGAGCCCGTGCAGCCGGTCGAGCAGCGGGCCGAGGGTGGCCTTGGCGGCGGCGAGCGGGTCGGCGTCGGCGGCGATCTGGCCGGCTCCCGGGTCGGGCGCGGCCCAGGCGGCCTGGGCGCCCACCGGCAGTGCGAGGGCCGCGGCCGCGAGGACGGCTCCGCAGCGCAGCGCCGCCCGCACCCAGGGCCGTACGCGTGCCGTCTCCGCTCTCTGTCCCGCCCCGCCCATGGCCTGGTCCTCCCCGCCGCGCACTGCCCCTGTCCCGGCTTCCCGGATCCCGCAGATCCTCCCACGGGTTACTCGCCGGAAACAGGGCGCATGCGGACCGGGAGGTTAATTCTCGATGGACCTGTGAGACAGCTCTCAGCAAACCGGGTCGAACCGGCGCGTTCTTCGCTAATGTCCAGTTCAGCGCGCCGTATGTCACCTCGATGAAATCCAGTGGTCACTGCGAGTCAACCATTGGAACCACGATTCCCGGCCCAGTTCACCTTCCGTTTACCAAGCAGACCTACGGTCGCGACGTCACCAACGTCCGTGCGACAACTACGACGATTGTTTGGGTATGGAACACATCTCGTTCCTGGTAGCCGTTGTGATCATCACGGCGCTCGCCTTCGACTTCACCAACGGGTTCCACGACACCGCCAACGCGGCCGCCACCGCGATCGCGACCGGAGCTCTTCGCCCGAAGGTCGCGGTCACCATCGCGGCCCTGCTCAACTTCGCGGGCGCGTTCCTGTCCGTGAAGGTCGCCACCACCATCTCCGGCGGCATCGTCAACGAGAAGGCCGGCGTCCATCCCGAGATCATCTTCGCGGCCCTGGCCGGCGCCATCCTCTGGAACCTGCTGACCTGGCTGCGCGGGCTGCCGTCCAGTTCCTCGCACGCGCTGTACGGCGGCCTGATCGGCGCCACGATCGTCGGCGTCGGCATGAACGGCGTCAACTTCGACACCGTGGTGACCAAGATCCTCATCCCCGCGGTCGCCTCCCCGTTCGTCGCCGGCCTGGCCTCCTGGGGCGCCACCAAGCTGGCGTACGTGATCACCCGCAAGGGCGACTCCGCGACCACCGAGAAGGGCTTCAAGACCGGCCAGATCTTCTCCTCCTCGCTGATCTCGCTCGCCCACGGCACCAATGACGCCCAGAAGACGATGGGCATCATCACCCTCACCCTGGTCTCGGTCGGCGCCCTGCCGCACGGCGCGCTGCCGCCCACCTGGGTGATCGTCTCCGCCGGCGCCGCGATCGCGCTCGGCACCTACATGGGCGGCTGGCGGATCATCCGCTCGATGGGCAAGGGCCTGGCGGACATCCGCCCGCCGCAGGGCTTCGCCTCCGAGTCGGCCGCCGCGACCGTCATCCTGACCTCCTCGCACATGGGCTTCGGCCTCTCCACCACCCAGGTCTGCTCCGGCGGCATCATGGGCGCCGGCCTCGGCGGCCCGAAGGGCGAGCTGCGCTGGAGCCTGGTCCGCCGCATGGTCTACACCTGGGGCCTGACCCTGCCGGCCGCCGCCGTGGTCTCCGGCGGTGCCGCCCTGCTGGCCGAGCAGGGCAGCTGGGGCGTCGCCCTGGTCGGCGTCGTGCTGGTGGCCGGCGCGGGCGCGATGTGGGTGATCTCCCGCCGCCAGCCGGTCGGCGCGGACAACGTCAACGACGTCGACGTCACCCCGGTCGAGGTCGCACCGGCCGGCGCCGCCGCGAACACCCCCACCCCCGCCTCGACCACGGTCGCGGCCTGAGCGCCGCAGGCTGAGGAGCACTCACCATGCACATCAAGTGGAACGCCCTGGCCCAGACCGCCGGATTCAGCTTCGGCATCACCGTCGCCGTCGTCTGCGTCTTCGCGCTCGGCATCCTGGCGCTGTCCCGCCGCGAGGCCGCCCTGGTCGCCGCCCGTGAGGGCGGGGGCGCCGGGGCCGCGGGCGGCGGCAGGCTCGCCCTGGCCGGCGCCTGCGTCTGCTTCGCGCTGTGCGGCGGGGCCGTCCTCTACGGGCTGTCGCTGATCGCCGGCAAGTAGCCGCACCCAGCACGACGGGCCGGGGAGTGCCTTCGCACTCCCCGGCCCGTTCGCGTATCCCGGCGGCCGGTCAGCTCTCCTGGGTGGTGGTCCTCAGCGCGGTCTCCCGGATGAACAGCACGGTGACGAAGGCCAGCGCCGCGAACGGGGCGGCGCACAGGAAGATGGTGCCGACGCCGTGGCCGAAGGCGTCCGTCACCAGCGGCACGATCGGGGCGGGCAGCTTGGCCAGGTCCGGGATGCCGCCGCCGGAGGCCGCGGGCGACGCCGGGACGTGCGCCGCGGCCAGGTTCTCGGCCAGGTAGTGGGAGACCTTGTTGGACATCAGCGCGCCGAGCGCGGAGACGCCCATCGCACCGCCCATGGTGCGGAAGAAGGTGACCACCGAGCTGGCCGCGCCGAGCTCGTTGCGGGGCACCGTGTTCTGCACCGCGAGCACCAGGTTCTGGCTGGTCAGGCCGAGGCCGACGCCGGTGATCGCCATGTAGACGGAGAGCAGCACGTAGCTGGTGTCGGCCCGGGCGGTGCCGAGCAGCGCGAAGCCGACGGCGAGCAGCGCGGTGCCGGAGACCAGGTAGGCCTTCCACTTGCCGTACTTGGTGATCAGCCGGCCGACGACCGCGGAGGAGACGGCCAGGCCGAGGATCATCGGCAGGGTCATCAGGCCGGCCATGGTCGGGGACTTGGCGCGGGCCAGCTGGAAGTACTGGCTGAGGAAGGTGGTCGCGCCGTACATCCCGACGCCGACCAGCACGCTGGCCAGCGCGGCCAGGGTGACGGTGCGGTGCTTGAAGAGGCTCGGCGGGATGATCGGCTCGGCGGCGCGGCGCTCGATCACGACGGCCAGGGCGCCCAGCAGCACGCCGCCGCCGACCATGGCCGCGGTCTGCCAGGAGAGCCAGGCGTAGTTCTTGCCGGCCAGGGTGATCCAGATCATCAGCAGGCTGACCGAGCCGGTGATGACCAGGGCGCCCAGGTAGTCGATCTTCGCCTTGCGCTTGACCACCGGAAGCTTGAGGGTGCGCTGCACCACCAGGATCGCGACCAGCGCGAACGGGATGCCGACGTAGAAGCACCAGCGCCAGCCGAGCCAGGAGGTGTCCACGATGACGCCGCCGATCAGCGGTCCGCCGATGGTGGCGAGGGCGAAGACGGCGCCGAAGTAGCCGCTGTAGCGGCCGCGCTCGCGCGCCGGGACCATCGCGGCCAGGCAGATCTGGCCGAGCGCCACCACACCGCCGGCGCCGATGCCCTGGAGCGCGCGGCAGGCGATCAGCTCGCCGGTGTTCTGCGAGAGGCCGGCCAGCGCCGAGGTGCCGATGTAGATCAGCAGGGCGATCTGGAGCAGCAGCTTCTTGCTGACGAGGTCGGAGAGCTTGCCCCAGATCGGGGTGGAGGCGGTGAGGGTGAGCAGGGCCGCGGTGATCACCCAGGTGTAGGCGGACTGGCCGCCGTGCAGGTCGGCGAGGATGTGCGGCAGGGCGTTGGAGACGACGGTCGAGGAGAGCACGGCCACGAAGAGGCCGAGCAGCAGGCCGGAGAGCGCCTCCATCACCTGCCGGTGCGTCATCTGTTGACTGTCGGCCGCTGCGGCGGTTCCGCTCGCGGCCTCGGTGGTCACGGTCATCTGGGTCCTTCGGCGAGCGCGCGGGATACGCGGATCATGAAATTTCGTTGCCGTAAGCAACCATAAGACTGGATGGTTGAATTAGGCAACTTTCTTCAAGGGAAAGTAAAGCCCTCGCCCACAGGCCCCGGAGGCCCGCGCGACCGCCGCCGGATCACTCGGCCGGCGGCTCCCCCAGCACGTCGTTGAAGCGGTGCAGCAGTTCCGCGAAGCGGGTCACGTCCTCCGACGACCAGCCGTCCATCACCTCGCGCACCCGCCGCATCCGGACGCCCTGTGCGGCCAGGTAGCGCCGCCGCCCGTCCTCGGTGAGCGAGACCAGCGCGGACCGGCGGTCCAGCGGGTCCGTCTCCCGGGCCACCAGGCCCAGCTCCTCCAGCGTCCGGATCTGCCGGCTCACCGTCGCCTTGCCGACCGAGAAGTGCACGCCGACGTCGGTCACCCGCACCGGCCCGGCCTGCTCGACGTAGCCGAGCAGGCTGTACGCCATCCCCTCCAGTCCGGGGTGCACCCGCCGTGAGAGTTCCGCCACTCTGGCCCGGCCCCGCCGGAACATCAGCGCGACCTCGCGCTCCACCGCCACCAGGGCATCCTCGTCGCTCACCGCGCCAGTATCGCGCAGCGGCGCCGGCCGCGGCCCGGCGCGGGAGGTGCGACAAGCCAACTACTTCATGGTATGAAGTATCGGTTCTGGAAGTACCGTTTTTCCCCGTTACGCAAGGAGATGTGGATGGCAGCCCCGGGGCAGGGTTTCCTCGCCGAACTGAAGAGTGCGGTCACCCCGCGCGCGGCACTGCTCGTGATCGGCGTGCTGCTGCTCCAGCTCGGCTTCATCACCTCGTACATCGGGGCGCTGCACAAGCCGGCCCCGCAGAACCTCTCCATCGCGGTGGTCGCCCCGCCGCAGGTCGCCCCCAAGCTGGTCGGCGCGCTGGAGTCGGTGCCGAACGACGCCGTCAAGGCCCTCACCGCGCCGGACGCCGAGACGGCGACCCAGCAGATCAAGGACCAGAAGATCTACGCGGCGCTGGTCGTGGACCCGACCGGCACCCAGGACACCCTGCTGGTCGGCGGCGCCCGCGGCCCGTCCGCGGCCAAGGCCGCCGAGACCATCACCACCGCGATCGACCAGAGCCAGGGCCGCACCGTGAAGGTCCAGGACGTGGTGCCGCTCGCCAAGGGCGACACCAACGGCCTCTCCGCCTTCTACCTGGTGATCGGCTGGTGCGTCGGCGGCTACCTGGTCGCCTCCATCCTGGGCATCAGCGCGGGCTCCAAGCCGGCCAACGTCCACCGCCTGGTGATCCGCCTCGGCGTGCTCGCGCTGTACTCGATCGGCGCCGGCCTGCTCGGCACGGTGATCGCCGGGCCGGTGCTGGACGCGCTGCCGGGCTCGATCCTCGGCCTGAGCGCCGTCGGTGCGCTGGTGGTGTTCTCGGTCGGCGCCTTCACCATGGCGCTCCAGTGCCTGTTCGACGTCATCGGCATCGGCATCGCGGTGCTGATCTTCGTGGTGCTCGGCAACCCGAGCGCGGGCGGGGTCTACCCGGCGCCGATGATGCCGCCGTTCTGGCGGGCGATCAGCTCGTGGATCCCGAACGGCGCCGGCACCAGCGCGGCCAAGTCGGTCGCCTACTTCGACTCCACCAACCTGGCGCTGCCGATCCTGGTCCTGGTGGTCTGGGCGCTGATCGGCATCGGCGTCGCCCTGCTGGCCGTCCTGCGCGGCCCGCGCTCCGGCGGCCGCGCGCTGGTCCCCACCGAGGACTGAGCCGCCCGCTCCCGACCCGTCACCGGGCCCCCGGCCGCCACGGCCGGGGGCCCGGCGCGCGTCCCGGGCCCGGCGCGCCCCGCGGGTTCGGCCGGGGCGGCCGGGTCGGCCACGACGGCCCGGACGCCTCTCACCCCGCCGCGAGCGGCCCCGGGTCGGCCACGATGGCCCGGACGACCCGCACCGCCGCACCCAGCAACGGGCCCCGGCGGCCCAGCCGGGAGACCGTCAGCCGGTCCTCCGACCAGGGCCGCACCGTCACCCGGGCGGCCAGTTCGGCCCGCATCGCGGGCAGCAGCCAGGGCGCCAGCCGGGCGTAGCCGCCGCCCAGCACCACCTCGGCCGGATCCAGCAGGTTGACCGCGCCGGCGGCCGCGGTGCCGAGCGCGGCACCGGCCCCGGCCAGCGCCGCGAGGGCGGCCCGCTCCCCGGCCCCGGCCCGGTCGGCGAGCAGCGCCACCCAGTCGCCCCGGGCTCCGGCCAGACCGGCCGCCCGCAGCACCGCCGCCTCGCCCGCGTACTGCTCCAGGCAGCCGTTCGCCCCGCAGGCGCAGCGCGGCCCGTCGGGGTGGACCGGCACGTGGCCGAACTCGCCGGCGAAGCCGCCGGCCCCGCGCAGCAGCCGGCCGCCGACCACGATCGCCGCGCCCACCCCGGCCTCGGCGGAGACGTACAGGAAGTCGTCCGGGCCCGCGCCCAGCCAGCGCTCGGCCAGTCCGCCGAGGTTGGCCTCGTTGTCCGCCTCGATCGGCAGCCCGGCCAGGCCGCCGCCGGCCGTCCGCAGAGCCGGGCGCAGTGCGGCGGCCAGCGGGACGTCCTGCCAGTCCAGGTTGGCGGCCCGCTGGAGCACCCCGCCGGAGCCGCCGACCAGCCCGGGCACGGCCAGGGTGAGCCCGGCCGGGCGCAGCCCCGACTCGGCGACGGCCTCGTGCAGCAGGTGGGCGAGGTCGGCCATCACGGCGGCGGGCTCGCGCCCGTGGTTGGAGACCTCCCGGCGCCGCCAGGCGCGCACCTCCCCGCGCAGGTCCACCACGCAGGCGCCCAGGTGGCGCACCCCGATCTCGGCGCCGAGGCCGCCGGGCCCGTCCGGGTTGAGGCCGAGCGCGGTGCCGGGACGGCCGACCTTGCCGCTGGGCGCGGCGGGGCCCTCCTCGACCACCAGGCCGGCGGCGATCAGCTGTTCGGCGAGCGAGGAGACGGCGGCCCTGGTCAGGCCGGTCCCGGCGGCCACCTCCGCGCGCGAGCGCGGTCCGCCCGCGATCGTCCCGAGCACCAGGGCCAGGTTGGCCCGGCGCATCCCCTGCTGGCTGGCGGGCCCGGTCCGGACCGGGTCCGGCTCACGCATAAGCCTCACCTCGCCCCTTTACGGCACATCCGGTGGCATCCCGGGTGCAGCGTAGTCGGGTTCCGGGGGCACCGTCGCCGGCACCGGGACGGGCTCGGCCCGGGTCCGCCCGGCGGGCGGGACGAAGACCCACCGGCGCATCGCCCGGTAGCGGAACAGCATCGCCACGAAGGTGCCGACGACCATCCCGCTGAGGAAGTCCGCGACCTCCTGCTCGAAGGGCCCGATGTACGGCTCGCGCAGGTCCAGGAGGTAGCGGGAGACCACCAGCGGCACGTCGTTGACGGCGATCGCCACGGCGCTGACCAGGACGAACATCAGCACCTCGCGCTTGCGGCCGGCGGCCCGGAAGGCCCAGCGGCGGTTCAGCACGTAGGAGACGACGGTGCCGATCACGGTCGCGACGGTCAGCGCGACCACCGGTTTGCGCTCCAGCACCGTGAACTTGAGCTCGAAGTTGATCACCGTGGTGAGCACGAAGCAGCCGCTCCCGACCAGCAGGAACTTCACCAGCCGGCGGTGGCGCACCAGGAAGGGGCGCAGCCGGTCGGGCACCCGGGCCAGGGCGCGCTGCGTGGGGGACGGCATCTCCGCAGTCTCGCACGCGGGGGTGCCGCCGGCCCTTCAGATCGCCGGTGGCCCGTTCGGGTCGCCGGCGGCCGTCGGACCGGCGGCTCCCGGAGCGCCGGTGCGTGGCCCGGGCCGCCGGTGCGGGCGGCCCGGGTCGGCGGTCAGGCGGCCACCAGCACCGTGGCCCCGGCCGGCTCCAGCGCCAGCTCCAGCACCTCCCGCACGTCCGCCACCGGGTGGACGGTGAGCCGCTCCAGCACCTCGGCCGGGACGTCGTCCAGGTCGGCCTCGTTGCGCCTGGGGATGATCACCGTGGTGACCCCGGCCCGGTCGGCGGCGAGCAGCTTCTGCTTCACCCCGCCGATCGGCAGCACCCGCCCGGTCAGCGACACCTCGCCGGTCATCGCCACGTCGGTGCGCACCCTGCGGCCCGAGAGCAGCGAGGCCAGCGCCGTGGTCATGGTGATGCCGGCGCTCGGCCCGTCCTTGGGGACGGCCCCGGCCGGGATGTGCAGGTGCACGCCGCGGTCCCGCAGCGAGGTGACCGGCAGCTCCAGCTCGGCGCCGCGCGAGCGCAGGTAGGAGAGCGCGATGTGCGCGGACTCCTTCATCACGTCGCCCAGCTGTCCGGTGAGGGTCAGCCCGGTGCCGCCGGTCTCGGCGTCGGCCAGCGAGGCCTCGATGTAGAGGACGTCGCCGCCGGCGCCGGTCACCGCGAGGCCGGTGGCCACGCCGGGGACGGCGGTGCGGCGCTCGGCCGGCTCCTGGGCGGACTCCGGCACGTGGTGCGGCCGGCCGATCAGGGCGCGCAGGTCCTGCGGGCCGACCCGGGCGGGCAGCTCGCGCTCGCCCAGTTCGGCCTGCGCGGCGATCCTGCGCAGCACCCGGGCGATCGAGCGCTCCAGGGTGCGCACGCCCGCCTCCCGGGTGTACTCCCCGGCGAGGCTGCGCAGCGCCGACTCGTCCACGGTGACCTGCCCGCCGCCGAGACCGGCCTTCTCCAGCTGGCGCGGGAGCAGGTGGTCGCGGGCGATGGCGACCTTCTCGTCCTCGGTGTAGCCGTCCAGCCGGACCAGCTCCATCCGGTCGAGCAGCGGCTCGGGGATGGCCTCCAGCACGTTGGCGGTGGCGAGGAAGACGACGTCGGAGAGGTCGAGCTCGACCTCCAGGTAGTGGTCCCGGAAGGTGTGGTTCTGCGCCGGGTCCAGCACCTCCAGCAGGGCGGCGGCCGGGTCGCCCCGGTAGTCGGAGCCGACCTTGTCGATCTCGTCGAGCAGGACGACCGGGTTCATCGAGCCGGCCTCCTTGATCGCCCGCACCAGCCGGCCGGGCAGCGCGCCGACGTAGGTGCGCCGGTGGCCGCGGATCTCCGCCTCGTCCCGGACGCCGCCGAGCGCGACCCGGACGAACCTGCGGCCCATGGCGCGGGCCACCGACTCGCCGAGCGAGGTCTTGCCGACGCCGGGCGGGCCGACCAGGGCCAGCACCGCGCCGCCCGCCCGTCGCCCGCCGGTACCGCTCGTGGGAAGCGCTCCGCGCTGCCCCTCCCGCGGGCCGCCGACCGGCCCGAGCCCCTGGTCGGCCCGGCGCTTGCGGACGGCCAGGTACTCGACGATGCGGTCCTTCACGTCGTCGAGGCCCGTGTGGTCGGCGTCCAGCACCGCGCGGGCGCCGGCGATGTCGTACTCGTCCTCGGTGCGCTCGCTCCAGGGCAGTTCCAGGACGGTGTCCAGCCAGGTCCGGATCCAGGAGCCCTCGGGCGACTGGTCGGAGGAGCGCTCCAGCTTGTCGACCTCCTTGAGCGCGGCCTCGCGGACCTTCTCGGGCAGGTCGGCGGCCTCGACCCGGGCGCGGTAGTCGCCCTCCTCGTCGGCCGCCTCGCCGTTCAGCTCGGCCAGTTCCTTGCGGACGGCCTCCAGCTGGCGGCGGAGCAGGAACTCCTTCTGCTGCTTGGCCACGCCCTCCTCGACGTCCTTGCGGATGGTGTCGTTGACCTCCTCCTCGGCGAGGTGGTCGCGCAGCAGGGTGAGCGCGTACTCCAGTCGGGCGACCTGGTCGGCCTCCAGCAGCACCTTGAGCTTCTGCTCGGCGGTGGCGAAGGGCGCGTAGCCGATGTTGTCGGCGAGCTCGCCGACGCCCTCGATCTGCGCCACCCGGTCGACGATCTGCCAGGCGCCGCGCTTGCGCAGCCACTGGGTGGACAGCGCCTTGTACTCCTTGACCAGATCGGCGGCCCGGCCGGCCACCGGGGTGCCCACCGAGGACTCCCGGAACGGCGTGGTCTCCACCCAGAGGGCGGCGCCGGGGCCGGTGGTGCCGGCCCCGATCCGGACCCGGCTCACGGCGCGCACCAGCGCCGCCGGATCGCCGTCCGCCAGCCGGCCGACCTGCTCCACGGTGGCCAGGGTGCCGGCCGCCGCGTACGAGCCGTCCACCCGCGGGACCAGCAGGACCTGCGGCTTGCCGGTGCCGGTGGCGGCGGCCCGGGCGGCCTCGACCGCGGCGCGCACCTCGGCGTCCTTCAGGTCCAGCGGCACGACCATGCCCGGCAGGACGACCTCGTCGTCGAGCGGCAGCACGGGCAGGGTGAGCGGTGTGGACGTCGATGCCATGATCTCTCCCCAGTCAGTGAACTTGAGTCGACCTGACTAAGGCTTGGCGGCCGCCGGATGTTCCCGGCGCTCTGTTCGCCGTGAGCGAACACATATCGGGCCGGGAAGCCCGCGCCCGACTCCGTCAAGAGAGGGGTGGGCGCACCTCGGGGAATCCCGGCACGAGGCCCCCGGGGCCCGGACGGCCCCGGCCGGACGGCGGCGTCAACGCGCCGTCCACACCCGCGCGGGCGCACCGCCGGCGGCCGTCGCGACGGCCGGACGCGGCCGGGGCGGGCGCCGCTCCACCCGGCGCAGCCAGCGCCACAGCGCGACCCCGGTGAGCACCGCGGCCGGGTGCCCCACCCCCGTGATCACGTCCTTGTCGGTGGCGATCTGCTGGGCGATCATCAGCCCCGCACCGCCCAGCGCGAGCAGCCGCCCGCGCCAGGAGAGCAGCCCGGCCACCGCGCCCAGGCAGGCGAGCACGCCGTAACTGACCCCGATGTCCAGGTAGTCCATCGCCTCGGGCGCCATCCGCCCGGTCTCCACCGCGATGATCACCACCCCCTGGGAGAGCAGCGTGGCCGCGACGTGCCCGACCGCGAACACCGCCGCCGCCCGGGCCGGACCGACCCGGCGCTCCAGCGGGGCGAGGGTGAGGGCGAATCCCCACAGGTAGGGCATCCACACCTCGCCGGCCACCCAGAATCCGCTCAGCACAAGAGCACGCAAAGGATGCTGGAGCAGGTTGTGCCCGTCCGAGCTGGAGGCCTCCTGCAACCGCTGGACGAGTTCCGGGTCGGCGAGCTTGGCGAAGGTCGTGGTGGCGCCCACGACGGCGAGGTACCCGAGCGTGAAGGGCGTGCTCCGGGGTGTCGGCACCCGCTCCAACAGCCACTGGAGGACGCCGGTGCGCAGCCCGAGGCGGAGCATTCCGTAGGGCGCTCCCGCACCCCCGCACCCGTCGGCACTCCGTCCGAGTCCCGCCATGCCGCCTCCGCTCCACGCCGCAGCCACCGGCTCCCCGCCCGGGCCCAACGTACCGGCGCGCGCCGCGGGTTCCGCCCGGTCGGGTGTTGTCGTGGCCACGGTACGTCGAGGTTCTGAGAGGCACCTGGGAAAAGCCCGTGAAGAACACCGCCGTAGCGGACGGCGGGATTCCCGACATTGGTCCAGACCTTCTCCCCCGCAACGCGGCAGTAGGGCCTCTGACCGGCGACTTGGCGTCAACTGAACTGCATACGTACCGTTACGCAGTGAAAATTCGCCGGGTAAGGTATCGGCCCGTGCCCACTCGTGCAGTGGGTCCGAGGGCGGCCCGACAGCCGGCCCACGGGCCGGAAACGTCCGGTCCACCTGCCGGGAAGCATCCGCTGTCCGTACGCTGCGAAGTGCGCGGGAGAAGTGGGCGGCCGACCATCCGTCCTCGGCTCCCGATCGCGCGACGGGACGGCGGACCCGGCACAGTCCACGACGGAACAAGACTACGAGCGGAGCCCCGCCATCCCCACAGGTGGCCGGCCCGCAGCCCTGGGGGCGGTGGCGTGACCGTGACAGAAATTCAGCAGGACAACCACAACACCGGTGGCACTGTGAGCAGCCAGCGCAGAGTCCTGGTGGTGGAGGACGAGCCCACGATCGCCGAGTCGATCGCCGCCCGGCTGGGCGCCGAGGGCTTCAAGGTCGCCGTGGCCCACGACGGCCCCGGCGCGGTCGACGGCTTCCACACCTGGCAGCCGGACCTGGTGGTCCTCGACATCATGCTGCCCGGCTTCGACGGGCTGGAGGTGTGCCGCCGGATCCAGGCCCAGCGCCCGGTGCCGGTGCTCATGCTGACCGCCCGCGACGACGAGACGGACCTGCTGGTCGGCCTCGGCGTGGGCGCGGACGACTACATGACCAAGCCGTTCTCGATGCGCGAACTGGCCGCCCGCGTCAACGTCCTGCTGCGCCGCGTCGAGCGCGCCCAGCAGGCCGCCCGCACGCCCGCACTGGGCAGCCTGCGGTTCGGCGAGCTGGAGATCGACCACGTGCAGCGCCGGGTCCGGCTGGCCTCGGGCGACGTCCACCTGACGCCGACCGAGTTCGACCTGCTCGCCTGCCTGGCCGCCCAGCCGCGCGCCGTGCTCACCCGCGAGCAGCTGCTGGCCGAGGTCTGGGACTGGACCGACGCGTCCGGCACCCGCACGGTGGACAGCCACGTCAAGGCGCTGCGCCGGAAGATCGGTGCCAGCTGGATCCGCACCGTCCACGGAGTCGGCTACGCCCTGGAGGCCCCGCTCTCCTGACGGCATCGATCGGGCGACGGGCCACCGGGGGGCCCGTGTCCGGACGACGCCGTGCCACCACGCGGGGGGACGACGCGGGGACCACAGGGGACAATGACCTTTCCACAGCAACGCAACGGGGAATCCGACGGCACGCGGCAGCAGAACCTGGCCGCCCGCGCCGCCCGCCGGGTCTGGGCCGACATCCGGCCGCTCGATCCGGTCCGCTCGATCAAGGGCAAACTCACCCTGCTCGTGATCGTCTCCGTGTTCCTGGCCACCGGGATGGTGGTCGTGGCGATCCGGTCCGAGACCCAGATCCGGATCATCATGGTCTTCTCCATGATCGCCTCGCTGCTCTTCATGCAGTTCCTCGCGCACGGGCTCACCGCCCCCCTGCGCGAGATGACGGCCGCCGCCCGCGCGATGGCCTCCGGGGACTACACCCGCCGGGTCGAGGCGGGCTCGCGCGACGAGATCGGCGAGCTGGCGGCCGCGTTCAACGCCATGGCCGCCGACCTCCAGGCCGCCGACCGGCACCGCCGCGAGCTGGTCGCCAACGTGTCGCACGAACTGCGCACGCCGATCGCCGCGCTGCGCGCCGTCCTGGAGAACGTGGTGGACGGCGTCGTCCAGCCCAATCCGGCCACCCTGGGAGCGGCGCTGGAGCAGACCGAGCGGCTCGGCCGGCTGGTCACCCACCTGCTCGACCTCTCCAAGATCGACGACGGCGTGGTCGACCTGGACGCCCGCCCCTTCGAGGTGCGCGAGTTCCTGGACGGCGTGCTGCGCGGGGTCACCGTGGACGGCGCCACGGCCGGCGGCGCCTTCTCCCGGCGCGGGGACGTCCGGCTGGCCCTGGAGGTCAGCCCCACCGGCCTGACCGGCGTGGCGGACCCGGAACGGCTCCACCAGGTGGTCGCCAACCTGGTCGACAACGCCTGCAAGCACTCCCCGCCCGGCGGCACCGTGACGGTGCGGGCGAGACCGGAGGGCGAGGAGGGCGGCCTGCTGCTGGAGGTCGAGGACGAGGGCCCCGGCATCCCGCCGGCCGACCGCACCCGGGTCTTCGACCGGTTCAGCCGCAGCGGCACCGCGACCGCCGCCGGACCGGGGGCGGACGGCGGCACCGGCCTGGGTCTGGCCATCGCCCGCTGGGCGGTGGACCTGCACGGCGGGCGGATCGCGGTGGCCGAGTCCCCGCGCGGCTGCCGGATCGAGGTCCGGCTGCCCGGACCGCACCCAGGTGACGGTCGGGACATTTGTCACAGATCCGACACAGAGGCATACGAAGATCGTTAGAGGATTCGACCGAGTTTTTGTCCGGTTTGGTCCTGGTATGCCCACTGATCGGCACCGATCGGTTCCCCTCAGATGCGGCTTTCTAACGCACTTTTTCAGCCAAAGTGCAGGTCAGCACTGTGATCTGGGCGACGCCTGGGCCCCGGGGACTGCGCGATCACTGGTCAGGGGCGTAGCCTTAATCCCCGCTGTCCAAACATCCCAAAAGGAAGCGGAAGAGGGCGGTTGCCGCCGTGTCGCCACAGTCCCCTGAAACCCCCAACAGCTCGGCAAGCTCCACTGGCTTCGGCCCCAATGAGTGGCTCGTCGACGAGATCTACCAGCAGTACCTCCAGGACCCGAACTCGGTCGACCGAGCCTGGTGGGACTTTTTCGCCGACTACAAGCCCGGTACCGAGGTGACCCCAGTGACCCAGGCCGCGACCCAGGCCGGCTCCGCGCCGACCCCTGCCGCTGCCCCCGCGCCCGCTGCTGCTCCGGCCGCGCCCGCCGCGGCTGCTGCTCCGGCCGCGCCCGCCGCCGCCCCGGCTGCTC
>NZ_JBHVJT010000123.1:0-15171 GCF_042798815.1 Kitasatospora sp. NPDC057738
TTTGGCACGCTGTTGAGTTCTCAAGGAACGGACGCTTCCTTCGGACCGCCTTCCAGCGGACCCTCCGGGCTTCGTTCTTTCGTGTTTCCAGCTTACCAGACGTTTTCCGCTCCGTTTACCGGGGCTTTTCGCATCTGAAATCTGGTGTTAACCGCCAAGTTGTGGCGACTCGACCAACCATAGCGGGTCGGCAGCCGGAGCGCGAATCGGGGCGCACCGGGAGTCCCCCGGACGGCGGCATGATTTGTTGCTCTCGCGAGCATATACAGCAATGGTCCCGATTCGCCAAGATGCCTGTAGAGTGCGGCGCATCGGAGCCAAGAGGACTAGACCACTCGCGGGTCGGTGAGTCGCCGGCCGGCTGGACCGGCAGGGGCGGGGTCTTCGCCCGGGAATGTCAGCAGATGTCCAAAGTTGACATGATTTAGGCTTCGGTTGATCGTCGTGCCGCTCCTCGCGGCCGCACGCTGTACTGCGCACTTGGGAGGCACAACCATGACCACTGTGACGTCGCCGCTGACCGGCAAGATCGTGGGGCTCGCGGGCGTGCCCGACCCGGTGTTCTCGGGTGCGATGGTCGGCCCGGGCACCGCGATCGACCCCGTTCGCGAGCAGACCACGGCGGTCGCTCCGGTGGACGGTGTCGTCGTCTCCATGCACCCGCACGCGTTCGTTGTCGTGGACGCCGAGGGCCACGGTGTGCTGACCCACCTCGGGATCGACACCGTTCAGCTGAACGGCGAGGGCTTCGAGCTGCTCGTCAACAAGGGCGACACGGTGACCCGGGGTCAGGCCGTCATCAAGTGGGACCCGGCCGCCGTCGAGGCCGCGGGCAAGTCGCCGATCTCGCCGATCGTGGCGCTGGAGGCCACCGTGGACTCGCTGGGCGACCTGCGGGAGGACGGCGACGCCAAGGCCGGCGAGCAGCTGTTCAACTGGAGCTGACCTCTTCCTTCCGACCCGCCCCGGACGAGATGACGGGGCGGCCCCCACACACAGCGGTTCCCGGCGGGGCCGCTCATCTCAGCGGAGACAGGTGACATGGAGAAGACGCTGCGCGGCGTGGGCGTGAGCCACGGGGTCGCGATCGGCCAGGTGCGGCACATGGGGACGGCGGTGCTGGAGCCCCCGGCCACCCAGATCCCGACCGAGGACGCCCCCCGTGAGCAGGCTCGCGCCCAGGCCGCCGTCGAGGCGGTCGCCGCCGACCTCATCGCGCGCGGCAACCTCGCGGGCGGCGAGGCCCAGGCCGTGCTGGAGGCCCAGGCGCTGATGGCGCAGGACCCGGAGCTGATGGCCGACGTGTCCCGCCGGATCGCCGTCGGCAGCAGTGCCGAGCGCGGCATCTACGACGCGTTCGCGGCCTACCGGGCGCTGCTCGCCTCCGCCGGGGAGTACCTGGCCGGGCGGGTCGCCGACCTGGACGACGTGCGCAACCGGATCGTGGCCCGGCTGCTCGGCGTGCCGATGCCGGGCGTGCCGGACAGCGACGAGCCGTACGTGCTGTTCGCGCGGGACCTGGCGCCGGCCGACACCGCGCTGCTGGACCCGACTCTGGTGCTCGGCTTCGTGACCGAGGAGGGCGGGCCGACCAGCCACAGCGCCATCCTGGCCCGGGCGATGGGCGTGCCGGCCGTCGTGGCGCTGCCGGGTGCGATCGAGGTCGCCGAGGGCACCGTCGTCGCGGTGGACGGCAGCTCCGGCGACGTACTGCTGGAGCCGTCCCAGGAGAAGCAGAACGAGCTGCGGGCGGCCGCCGCCGAGCGCAGGGCCGCGCTGGCCGCCTCCTCCGGCCCGGGGCAGACCTCGGACGGGCACCGGGTGCCGCTGCTGGCCAACGTGGGCGGACCGGCCGACGTGCCGGCCGCGCTGGAGAACGGCGCCGAGGGTGTCGGCCTGTTCCGCACCGAGTTCCTGTTCCTGGACGACTCGGCGAAGGCTCCCGGCGCGGAGAAGCAGGTCGAGGCGTACCGCAAGGTGCTGGAGGCCTTCCCCGAGGGCCGGGTCGTGGTCCGGGTGCTGGACGCCGGCGCCGACAAGCCGCTGGACTTCCTGACCCCGGCCGACGAGCCCAACCCGGCTCTGGGCGTGCGCGGTCTGCGCACCCTGCTCGAACACCCCGAGGTGCTGCGGACCCAGCTGGAGTCGCTGGCCAAGGCGGCCGAGGGCCTGCCGGTGCACCTTGAGGTGATGGCCCCGATGGTGGCCGACCGCAAGGACGCCAAGGACTTCGCGACCGCCTGCCGTGAGGCCGGGCTGGACGCCAAGTTCGGCGCGATGGTGGAGATCCCGTCGGCCGCGCTGCGCGCCAGGGCGATCCTCCAGGAGGTCGAGTTCCTGTCGCTGGGGACCAACGACCTCGCGCAGTACACCTTCGCGGCCGACCGCCAGGTCGGTGCGCTGGCCCGGCTCCAGGACCCGTGGCAGCCGGCCCTGCTGGACCTGGTCGCCGCGGCGGCCGACGCCGCGCGGGCGGCCGGCAAGAGCTGCGGCGTCTGCGGCGAGGCGGCCTCCGACCCGCTGCTGGCCGTGGTGCTGACCGGTCTGGGCGTCACCAGCCTGTCGATGGGCGCGGCCTCGATCCCCTACGTGCGGACCACGCTCGCCAAGTACACGCTGGCGCAGTGCCGCCGGGCGGCCGAGGCGGCCCGGGCCGCGGACAGCGCCGAGGAGGCGCGGGCCGCGGCGCAGCAGGTGCTCTCCGGCGAGTAGCCGGGAACGGCGGAAGCGGGAACAGCGAGAGGGGCGCCCCCACCATCCCGGGTGGGGGCGCCCCTCTCGTCCGTCCCGGGGCCGGTCAGGCCCGGCGGTCGAGGCGGAGCTGCTCGAAGAAGCGCAGGTGCTCGATGCGGTCGACGGAGCCGGGGTTGACGGCCTGCTCCAGCGGGGTGCCGGAGAGGATGCGCTTGACCGGGACCTCGATCCGCTTGCCGGTGAGGGTGTGCGGGAGGCCGTCGACGGCGATGACCTCGTCGGGCACGTGGCGCGGGGAGAGTTCGGTGCGCAGCGCGGTGCGGATGCGGCCGACCAGGTCGTCGTTCAGTTCCGCGCCGGGGGCGAGGACGACGAACAGCGGCATCCAGTAGCCGCCGTCGGGCTCCTCCAGGCCGATGACCAGCGACTCGGCGATCTCGGGGAGGCGCTCGACGACCTCGTAGATGTCCGAGGAGCCCATTCGGACGCCCTGGCGGTTGAGGGTGGAGTCGGAGCGGCCGTGGATGACGACGGTGCCCCGGGAGGTGACGGTGATCCAGTCGCCGTGGCGCCAGATGCCCGGGTACATGTCGAAGTAGCTGTCGTGGAAGCGGGTGCCCTTGTCGTCGTTCCAGAAGCCGGTGGGCATGGACGGGAGGGGCTTGGTGACGACGAGTTCGCCGACGGTGTCGATGTGCGGGTGGCCCTGGACGTCCCAGGACTCGACGGCGGCGCCGAGGCAGGGGGCCTGGATCTCGCCGAGGTGGACCGGCAGGGTCGGGACGCCGCCGACGAAGCAGGAGCAGACGTCGGTGCCGCCGCTGACCGAGGCGAGCCAGACGTCCTCACTGACCTCGTCGTAGATCCAGCGGAAGCCGTCGGGCGGGAGCGGGGAGCCGGTGGTGCCGATGCAGCGGACGGCGGAGAGGTCGAGTTCGCGGCCGGGGTGGAGTTCGGCCTTGCGGCTGGCACCGATGTAGGCGGCGGAGGTGCCGAAGACGGTGGTGCCGGTGCGGGCGGCGACCGACCACAGGGCGCCGGCGTCGGGGTGGCCGGGGCTGCCGTCGTAGGTGACGATCGTGGATCCGACCAGGAGGCCGGCGACCAGGAAGTTCCACATCATCCAGCCGGTCGAGGTGAACCAGAAGAAGCGGTCCTGCGGGCCGAGGCCGAGGTGGAGGCCGACCTGCTTGAGGTGCTCGACCAGGATGCCGCCCTGGCTCTGGACGATCGGCTTGGGCAGGCCGGTGGTGCCGGAGGAGTAGAGCACCCAGAGCGGGTGGTCGAACGGGAGCTGGGCGAACTCCGCTTCGCCGTCGGCTCCCGGGGTCCGGCCGGAGACCAGGTCGGCCCAGTCGAGGGCGCCTTCGGGGGCCGGGCCGCCGAGCAGCGGGACGTGGACGACGGTGCGCAGCGAGGGCAGTTCGCGGCGCAGCTCGGCGACGACGTCGGTGCGGTCGTGGGCCTTGCCTCCGTAGTGGTAGCCGTCGACGGCGATCAGGACGTCCGGTTCGAGCTGCTGGAAGCGGTCGAGCACGCTGCGGGCGCCGAAGTCGGGGGCGCAGGAGGTCCAGACGGCGCCGACGGCGTTGGTGGCGAGGAGCGCGACGACGGCCTGCGGGACGTTGGGCAGGTAGGCGGCGACCCGGTCGTGGGGGCCGATTCCCCGGGCGCGCAGGGCGGCGGCGAGGGAGAGGACCTGGCGGCGCAGTTCGGCCCAGGTGGTCGGGACCGGGTCACCGCTCGTCTCGTCGACGTGGAGGATGGCGGGCCGGTCGGCGTTGGCCGGGTCCTCGGAGTGGCGCAGGACGTGCTCGGCGTAGTTCAGGCGGGCGCCGGGGAACCACTGGGAGCCGGTGCGGGTCTCGTCGGCGAGGAAGGCGTCGGGCATCCGGGGGTCGGCGAGGACGGCGTCGGGGGCCTGGGTGAAGCGGACGTCGAACCACTGGGTGATCGCGGTCCAGAACCGGTCGAGGTCCTCGGTGGACCAGGCGTGCAGGTCGGCGTAGCGCTGGGCGGCCTGCTGGTCGTCGTCGGCCGGGGCGAGCGGGGCGGCCGGGGCGCCGTGGTTCTCGGCCGCCCAGGCCTGGAAGGCCACCAGGGGGGTGGCGGCGGCGCGAGCGGGGTTGGGGCGCCAGAGCGGCTGGTCCTGCGGTGGGGTGCTCACGGTGGTGGTCTCCCGGCCGGTGGTGGGGACGGGAGGGCTCGTGGCAGACCCGTCCGGTTGGGCTGTCGGTGCAGACCATGCCATGTGATCGGCCGCCGCGCCAGGGTCGGCCGGTGGGGGCCGGGGGCCCGCGTCGCAGGGCGGGCCCGGGGTCAGCGGGGGGTGAACTCGCCGCTGAACCAGCGGCGCAGGACACCCTTGTGGAAGTCCCAGACGAGCGCGGTGTCGGCGGTCGCGAGCAGCCAGCCGTCGGTCTCGTCGGTGGGGCGCGAGGGCGGGAGCTCGGCGAGCGGGCGGGCCGGGAGCAGGCCGCAGAGCATGACGAAGCGGCCGGCGGGGTCGGAGGCGGTGTGGATCAGGGTGACGTCGGCCGGGTCGGCGGTGATGCCGGTCTCCTCGTGCAGTTCGCGCACGCAGGCCTGCTGCCAGCTCTCGCCGTAGTCCATGTAGCCGCCGGGGAAGGCGAGTTCGCCGTAGCCGGGCTCGATGGTGCGGCGGATGACGACCAGGGCCGGGTCGGCTTCGGGGCGGGTGACGGGGAGGACGGTGACCGCGACGGGCAGCGGGTTGCGGTAGCTGATCTCGGCGCAGCCGGGGCAGGTGCGGGGCCAGAGGCGGGTGCCGGGCGGGTAGGGCGTGCCGCAGAAGTGGCAGTGCGAGAACGGCCGGTGGGCTTCGGCGGTGGTCGTCGCTTCGTCAGTGGTCATGGCCGGATGGTAGCCCGGTCGGTCGACGGCGTTGCCGTGGGCCGCCGGACCTCAGGGGGCGCCCGCGGCGCCGGCCGGGTCGTCGCGGGTGGGGCGGAGCAGCGCGGGGTGCAGCAGGCGGGCGTCGCCGGCGTGGTAGGTGCGGGCGCGGGGGCCGCCGCGGGCGCCGCCGCGCTCGGTGGTGGCGCCGGTGCTCTCGACGAAGCCGGGCACCGACAGCACCTTGCGGTGGAAGTTGCCGGGGTGGAGCTTCTCGTCCCAGACCGCCTCGTAGACGGCGCGGAGGTCGGGGATGGTGAAGTCGTACGGCAGGAAGGCGGTGGCCAGCGGGCTGTACTCCAGCTTGGCGCGCACCCGGTCGAGGCCGTCGGAGAGGATGCGGGCGTGGTCGAAGGCCAGCGTGACCGGGCCGGGGCCGGGGCGCCCGTCGACACCACCCCCGTGGGTGTCGGCGGGCGCACCGGCGGCTCGGGACCGGCCGCAGGGCCGGAGGTCCAGGTCGGAGACGGGGTGCCAGGCGGCGGCCGCGGCGTCCGTCCCGGCCCGGGGGTCGGGCAGGTCCGGGGCGAAGGCGAGGTAGGCGACGGAGACGACGTGCATCCGCGGATCCCGCTCGGGGGCGCCGTAGGTGCCGAGTTGTTCCAGATGGAGGCGGCAGGGCGTGGCCCCGGCGGCGGAGGCGCTCAGCAGGCCCGTCTCCTCGGCGAGCTCGCGGGCGGCGGCCTCGTCCAGGTCCTCCTCGCCGGCCCGCAGGAAGCCGCCGGGCAGCGCCCAGCAGCCCTGGTGGGGCGGGGCGCCGCGCTCGACGAGCAGGACGTGCAGGCCGCCGCGGCGCAACGTCAGGGCGACCACGTCCACGGTGACGGCGATCGGGGCGTAGGCGCGCGGGTCGTACGCGGCGAGCCACTGCTGCTCGGCTCCGGGCCCGGTGGGGGGCGGTTGGTCGTCCGCTGCCATCGCCGGGCTCCTCTCCGTCGTCGCCGGTGCCACCGGGCCTGTTCTGTCGGTGCTGTTCTTCTCGGGCTGAGCACAACGTAGCGAGTGCGTTCCCCGGCGGCAAATGGTTTTCCTGCCCGGCCCGGGGGCGCCCACCCCTAGGCTGTGACCAGGAACTCTTCCAGAGGAGACCGAGATGCCCACTGCTCCCCCGCCGGACTTCGCCGCCGCGCTGGCCGCCGGTCCGCTGGTGCTCGACGGCGGGATGTCGAACCAGTTGGCAGCGGCCGGGCACGACCTCTCGGACGAGCTCTGGTCGGCGCGGCTGCTGGCGGACGACCCGCAGGCGGTGGTGGCGGCGCACCGGGCGTACTTCGCGGCGGGCGCGGACGTCGCGATAACCGCGAGCTACCAGGCGAGCTTCGAGGGCTTCGCGCGCCGCGGGGTCGACCGGGCGCAGGCCGCGCGGCTGCTGGCGCGGAGCGTGGAGCTGGCCCGGGAGGCGGCGCGGCCGGAGCCGGGCGGGCGGCGGCGCTGGGTGGCGGCCTCGGTGGGCCCGTACGGGGCGGTGCTGGCGGACGGCTCGGAGTACCGGGGCCGGTACGGGCTGAGCGTCGCGGAGCTGGCGGACTTCCACCGGCCGCGGCTGGAGGTGCTGGCGGCGACCCGGCCGGACGTGCTGGCGCTGGAGACGGTGCCGGACGCGGACGAGGCGCGGGCGCTGCTGGGGCTGGTGCGCGGACTGGGGGTGCCGGCCTGGCTGTCGTACAGCGTCGAGGGCGACCGGACCAGGGCCGGGCAGCCGCTGGCGGAGGCCTTCGCGCTGGCCGCGGAGGTGGACGAGGTGGTCGCGGTGGGCGTCAACTGCTGCACGCCGCAGGACGCGGACCGGGCGGTGGCGGTGGCCGCCGAGGTGACCGGGAAGCCGGTGGTGGTCTACCCGAACAGCGGGGAGAGCTGGGACGCCGCCCGCCGGGGCTGGTGCGGCGAGCCGACCTTCCGCTCGGCCCGGGTGGGCGGCTGGCTCGCGGACGGCGCGCGGCTGGTGGGCGGCTGCTGCCGGGTCGGGACGGACGGGATCGCGGCGCTGGCGGCGGAGGTGACGGTGCTGCGGGCGCAGCGGGCGGGGGCGGTGGGGTGACGGCGCGGGAGCGGTGAGGACCCGGCGCGGGGCCGTCCGCGCACCCGGCGGACCGCGCCGCGGGCGGGAGGGCCGGGGCGGGTTACCCGGGGGGAAGGTGCACGGAGTCCGGGCGGCCTGGCAGACTCGTCCCGTCATCACTGTGGTCGACATTGTCGACCGCCTTTCAGCGCGGAGGTACCCATGCCCGGCCCGATCCAGTCGCTTTCCCGGGCCGCCGCGATCATGCGCCTGCTGGCCGGCGGTGAACGCCGGCTGGGCCTGTCCGAGGTGTCGACGGCGCTGGACCTGGCCAAGGGGACCGCGCACGGCATCCTGCGCACGCTGCAGCAGGAGGGGTTCGTCGAGCAGGACCCGGAGACCGGCAAGTACCAGCTGGGCGCCGAGCTGCTGCGGCTGGGACAGAGCTACCTGGACGTGCACGAGCTGCGGGCGCGGGCGCTGGTGTGGGCGGACGACCTGGCCCGGGCGTCCGGGGAGACGGTCTACCTGGGGGTGCTGCACCAGCAGGGCGTGCTGATCGTGCACCACGTGTTCCGGCCGGACGACACCCGGCAAGTGCTGGAGGTGGGCTCGATGCAGCCGCTGCACAGCACCGCGCTGGGCAAGGTGCTGGTGGCCTACGACCCGGTGGCGCGCGGGGAGCTGGGCGACGGGCCGTACGAGTCGTACACCGTGCGGACGCTGACCGGGGCGGCCGACGTGGACGCCGAGTGCGCGCTGATCCGGGAGCGCGGCTGGGCGGACTCGATCGAGGAGACCTGGGAGGGCGTGGCCTCGATCGGCGCGCTGATCCAGGACCGGCGGCGCAACCCGGTGGGCGCGGTGTGCATCAGCGGGGCGGTCGAGCGGGTCTGCGAGGACGGCTTCGTGAAGCCCTCGCTGGTGGCCTCGGTGCGCAGCGCGGCGCGGGCGATCTCCCGCGACCTGGGCGCCGGGCGGTTCTGAGCACATCCACGGACGGCCCGCCGAGGGCCGTCGATTCGTCACGCTGAGGCGCGGACGGGCGGGAGCCCTGTCCGCGCCTCTGGCGTTTTGTCCCGTTTCGGGGCGCTCCGCTCGGTAACGTCGACGGACCTGCCGAGGCGAGGGTCACAGCTGCGTAACCCTGCCTTGACGTGGGGGCGACCTGGGGAGGAAGCTTCCGCATGACGGTCGACATTGTCGAACGATGGCCGGAGAGATCGCTCCCACAGCGCGCTCATCCGCACAGCGATCGACCGGCCGCCTGCCCCCACCTACCCTCCGGGCCATATGGACAAGGGAGTCTTTGTGTCCGCGTTCTCCAACGGCGACGTCTTCGTCGGCGAAACCCTCGGCACCGCCGCCCTGATACTTCTCGGCGGTGGCGTCTGCGCCGCCGTGACCCTCAAGAAGTCGAAGGCCCTCAACGCCGGCTGGCTGGCGATCACCTTCGGCTGGGGATTCGCGGTCCTCATCGCCGCCTACATGTCGGCTCCGAAGTCCGGCGCCCACCTGAACCCCGCCGTCACCATCGCGCTCGCGGTGAAGAGCGGCGAGTGGAGCCAGGTGCCGCTCTACCTCGGCTCCCAGCTGCTCGGCGCGATCATCGGCGCCGTCCTGGTCTGGGTCACCTACCTGGGCCAGTTCAACGCGAACGAGGAGCCCACCCTCGGCATCTTCTCGACCGGCCCCGAGATCCGGAACCCGATCCAGAACGTGCTCACCGAGGTCATCGGCACCTTCGTGCTCTGCTTCGCGATCCTCACCATCGGCACCAACTCCGGCCTCTCCCAGTCCGGCACCGGCACCCTGATGGTCGCCTTCACCGTCGTCGGCATCGGCCTCTCGCTGGGCGGCCCGACCGGCTACGCGATCAACCCGGCCCGTGACCTCGGCCCGCGCATCGCGCACGCCCTGCTGCCGATCCCGAAGAAGGGCGGCTCCGACTGGTCGTACGCCTGGATCCCGGTCGTCGGCCCGATCCTGGGCGGCCTCGCGGCCGGTGGCGTCTACAACGCCATCTTCTAAAGGACGGGTTCGCCCCCGCCGTACACGGGGACTGACCGAACAACGCGCGTCAGGCCCACCCACCCCGTATCCCCCGAACCCGAGCCGAGGACCCTCCCCATGACCTCCACCGGTAACTACATCGCCGCGATCGACCAGGGCACCACCTCCAGCCGCTGCATCATCTTCGGCGCCGACGGCCGGATCGTCTCCGTCGACCAGCAGGAGCACCGGCAGATCTTCCCCCAGCCCGGCTACGTCGAGCACGACGCCGCCGAGATCTGGACCCGGGTGCAGTCGGTCGTCCGCGGTGCGCTGGAGAAGGCCGGCCTGACCAAGGACGACATCCGCGCGATCGGCATCACCAACCAGCGCGAGACCACCGTCCTGTGGGACAAGAACACCGGTGAGCCGGTGCACAACGCGCTGGTGTGGCAGGACACCCGCACCGAGGCGCTCTGCCGCGAGCTCGGCCGCAACGTCGGCCAGGACCGCTTCCGCCGCGAGACCGGCCTCCCGCTGGCCAGCTACTTCGCCGGCCCGAAGATCCGCTGGCTGCTGGACAACGTCGAGGGCCTGCGCGAGCGCGCCGAGGCCGGCGACATCCTGTTCGGCACCATGGACACCTGGGTCATCTGGAACCTCACCGGCGGTGTCAACGGCGGCAAGCACGTCACCGACGTCACCAACGCCAGCCGCACCATGCTGATGAACCTGAACACGCTGGCGTGGGACGAGAAGATCGCCGACTCGATGGGCGTGCCGATGGCCGTCCTGCCGGAGATCCGCTCCTCCGCCGAGGTCTACGGCGAGGCCGTCGGCGACCTGGCCGGCGTCCCGGTCGCCTCCGCGCTCGGCGACCAGCAGGCCGCGCTGTTCGGCCAGACCTGCTTCGACGAGGGCGAGGCCAAGTCCACCTACGGCACCGGCACCTTCCTGCTGCTGAACACCGGCGAGAAGATCGTCAACTCGTACCACGGCCTGCTGACCACCGTCGGCTACCGGATCGGCGACCAGGCCCCGGTGTACGCCCTGGAAGGCTCGATCGCCGTCACCGGCTCGCTCGTCCAGTGGCTGCGCGACCAGCTCGGCATCATCTCCACCGCCGCCGAGATCGAGACCCTCGCCAACACCGTCGAGGACAACGGCGGCGCCTACTTCGTCCCGGCCTTCTCCGGCCTGTTCGCCCCGTACTGGCGCTCCGACGCCCGCGGTGTGATCGCCGGTCTGACCCGGTACGTCACCAAGGGCCACCTGGCCCGGGCCGTCCTGGAGGCCACCGCCTGGCAGACCCGCGAGGTCGTCGACGCCATGCAGAAGGACTCCGGGGTCGAGCTCACCGCCCTCAAGGTCGACGGCGGCATGACCAGCAACAACCTGCTCATGCAGAACATCGCCGACGTCCTGGACGCCCCGGTCGAGCGCCCGTACGTGGCCGAGACCACCGCCCTCGGCGCCGCCTACGCGGCCGGACTCGCCGTCGGCTTCTGGAACGACCTCGACACCCTGCGGGCCAACTGGCACCGCGCCGCCGAGTGGACCCCGCGCATGGACGAGGCCACCCGGGAGCGTGAGTACAAGAAGTGGCTCAAGGCCGTGGAGCGCACCATGGGCTGGGTGGAGGAGGAAGAGAACAACTGACCGACAAGCCGGTCGGGGCCCCGCGCCCCGACCGGCCGCCCGCTGTTCCGGCAACGGGTGTCACCGGGTTCAACCGGCCCGCCGCACCGGGCCGACCGGCCTCTCCCGCAGAGGCCGCACCGCACACGAGAGGAGTAACGGCGCCGCCCGACCCGCGCGCGCCGTACACAACCACCATGGCAACCATTCCGACCCTGGGCGCCGAGCGCACCGCCGGCCACACCGCCTCCCGCGCCGAGACCCGCGAGCTGCTCGGCAAGGCCACCTACGACCTGCTGGTGATCGGGGGCGGCATCCTCGGCACGGCCGTCGCCTGGACCGCGTCCCAGGCCGGCCTCAAGGTCGCCATGGTCGACGCCGGCGACTTCGCCGGCGCCACCTCCAGCGCCTCCTCCAAGCTCGTCCACGGCGGTCTGCGCTACCTGCAGACCGGCGCGGTCAAGCTGGTCGCGGAGAACCACAAGGAGCGCCGCGCGCTCTCCACCGACGTGGCCCCGCACCTGGTCAACCCGCTGACCTTCTTCGTGCCGGTCTACAAGGGCGGCCCGCACGGCGCCGCCAAGCTCGGCGCCGGCGTCTTCCTGTACTCCGCGCTGTCCGCCTTCCGCGACGGCATGGGCCGGGTCTCCACCGCCGCCCACGCCGCCCAGCAGGTGCCCGCGCTGCGCACCGAGGGCCTGCGCTCGGTGGCCGTCTACGGCGACCACCAGATGAACGACTCGCGCGTCGCCGTGATGACCGTGCGCGCCGCCGTCGACGCCGGCGCCGTGGTGCTCAACCACGCCGAGGTCACCGGCCTGCGCTTCACCGGCGGCCGGGTCACCGGCGCCGACCTGCGCGACCGCCTGGACGGCAGCGAGTTCGGCATCGACGCCCGCCTGGTGCTGAACGCCACCGGCCCGTGGGTGGACCACCTGCGCAAGATGGAGGACGCCGGCGCCGCGCCGTCGATCCGCCTCTCCAAGGGTGCCCACGTGGTCGTCAAGCGCCGCTCGCCGTGGCGCGCCGCGCTGACCATCCCGATCGACAAGTACCGCGTCTCCTTCGCCATCCCGTGGGAGGACCACGTCCTCCTCGGCACCACCGACGAGGAGTACACCGGCGACCCGAAGGACGTCCGGGCCACCGAGGCGGACATCGACCAGATCATGGGCGAGGCCGCGCACGCGATCCGCGACGAGCACCTCGACCGCGACCTGATCACCTACTCCTTCGCCGGCCTGCGGGTGCTGCCGGGCGGCCCGGGCGACACCGCCGCCGCCAAGCGCGAGACCGTCGTCACCGAGGGCCGCGGCGGCATGCTGTCGGTCTCCGGCGGCAAGTGGACCACCTACCGGCACATCGGCCGCGCCGTCCTGGAGAAGCTGGCCCACGTGCCCGGCACCAGCCTCGGCGAGGACATGTCCCCGATCGCCCCGACCGTCCCGCTGCCGGGCGTCGGCGCGCCGAACGCGGTGGCGCACCGCCTGCTGATCGACCGTGAGCCGGGCTCGCGGATGGAGCCGCTGGTGGCCAAGCACCTGGCCAGCCACTACGGCACGCTGTCCTTCGACATCGCCCGCATGATCGACGAGAACCCGGAGCTCGGCCGGCCGATCCACGAGGACGGTCCGGACGTCTGGGCGCAGGTCGCGTACGCGGCGGACAACGAGTGGGCGTACACCTCGGACGACGTGCTGCGCCGCCGCACCACGATGACGGTGCGCGGGCTGGACACGCCGGAGATCAAGGCCGAGGTCGAGGCCTTCCTCGCGAAGCGCGGGAACAAGTAGGCACCGAACAGGGCAGTCACGGCCTCGCGGAGCGCGCGAAGCAGGTCGAGGCCTTCACGGCGGGCGGGCGTCCGGGGTTTCCCCGGGCGCCCGCCCGCCGTTTCGCCGTCAGACCGGGATTCCGGCCTTGACCACCCGCTTCGGGTGGAGGTCGGGGCGGGTGAGCACGGCGAGGTCGGCGAGCGGGTCGCCGTCCAGGACGAGCAGGTCGGCGTGGGCGCCCGGGGCGAGGGTGCCGATCTCCCCCGCCAGGCCGAGCAGCCGGGCCGCCGTGGTGGTCGCCGAGCGCAGCACGTCCGCGACCGGCTGGACCTGGGCGCGCAGGGTGAACTCCTCCAGTTGGGCCGGGTGCAGCGGGCCGAGCAGGTCGCTGCCGTAGACGAGGTTGACGCCCGCGCGGTGGGCGCGCTCCAGCGCTTCAAGGCCCCGGTCGCGAACCTCGGCGAGCTTGCCCAGGGAGGCGGGCGGCAGGCCGGAGGCGGCGCCGGCCCGGGCGGTCTGCTCGTAGGCGACCAGGGTGGGCACCAGGAAGGCGTCCTTCTCCAGCAGCAGGGCGACCGTGCCGTCGTCCAGCAGGTTCCCGTGCTCGACGCAGCGCACGCCGGCCCGCAGGGCGCGGTCGATCGCCCGCGGGTGGTAGGCGTGCACGGTGACGTAGCGGTTGTGGTTCTCGGCCTCCTCGACGGCCGCGCGGATCTCCTCCTCGCTGTACTGGACGGCGCCGATCTCGTCGTGCGGGGAGGCGACGCCGCCGGAGAGCAGCACCTTGAGGTGGCGGGCGCCCTTGCGGAACTCGTCCCGGGCGGCGGTCCGCACCGCGTCCACTCCGTCGGCGATCCGGCCGAAGTGCGGGCGGGATTCGCAGCAGGGCAGGGAGTCGTCGCCGAGCGGGCGCAGGTCGCCGTGGCCGCCGGTCTGGGAGAGCGCCTTGCCGCCGTGCAGCAGCCGCGGGCCGGGCACCAGGCCCTCCGCGAGGGCGCGGGCCATCCCGTGGTCGGCGCCGCCGACGTCGCGGACGGTGGTGAAGCCGCGGCGCAGCATGCGTTCGGCCTCGGCGAGGGCGCGCACGGTGGCGTAGCCGGGGGTCCAGTTGGTGAAGTCGTGCAGGTCGAGCGAGGTGACCAGCAGGTGGACGTGGGCGTCGATCAGGCCGGGCAGGACGGTGCCGCCGGCGGCGTCGAGGACCCGGACGTCCTCCGCGGCGGTGGGCGGGCGGCCGGTGCCGGTGGCCGCGATCCGGCCGTCGGCGGCCTCCAGCCAGCCGAGGTCGGTGCGGGTGCCGTCCTCGGGGTGGAGCAGGTGGGCGTTGGTGATCAGCAGGCGGCTCATGCGCCCACCTCGCCGCGCCCGGCGGGGGCACTCGCCCACGCGCACTTCTCGGCGGTTCGTTCGCTTCGCTCGCTCACGATGATGGCCCTCGTTTCAGTACGGCTCGTATTGAATACGACTCGTACTGAATACACCATGTATCGTGCTGCTGTGAAACCGCCCCCCGCCGATACCGCCCCCCGACCACCCAGACGCCGCGTCCACACCCGGGCCCGGCTGCTCGCCGCCGCACGCGAGCTGTTCCTCTCCGTCGGCTTCGCCCGGACGAGCATCGAGGACGTCTGCGCCGCCGCCGGCTACACCCGAGGCGCCTTCTACTCGAACTTCGGCGGCAAGGAGGAGCTGCTGCTGGCGCTCTTCGACGACCAGGCCGCTCGGCGGATGGCCGAACTGGCCGAACTGGCCGCCGCCTGCGAGGCGCTGGCGCCCCGGGAGCGGGCGCGGCGGCTGGTCGAGGCGCTGCTGCGGGTCGAGCCGACGGAGTCCGGGTGGATCCTGCTGTTCCTGGAGTTCCGGCTGGTCGCGGCCCGGACTGCGGCACTGGCCGAGCAGGTCGCCGCGCACGACCGGGCGGTCGCGCGGGCGCTGGCCGAGGTCCTGGAGCGGGCGCTGCCGGAGCTGGTGCCCCCGGGGGCGAGCGCCGACCAGGCCGCGACGGTGGTCCTGGCGGCGCGGGAGGGACTGCTGGCCCGGACGGCGGCGGGCGGCGCGGTCGCGGAGGACCTGCTGACGGCGACGGCGGCGGTGCTGTCGGGGCTGCTGGACGGGTCGGACCGATGAAACGCCGAGGGGCGGCACCCGTACGGTCACGGG
>NZ_JBHVJT010000124.1:0-8548 GCF_042798815.1 Kitasatospora sp. NPDC057738
GTCGCCGTCGGATCTGGCGCACGCGCTGCCGGCGGGGCATGCGGTGGTGTCGTTGACGGCGGTGTCGGGGGAGCAGGTGCCGCCGTTGCTGGTGGATCTCCGGGGTTGACGGCGGGCTGCCGGGGAAGTCGCCTTCGAGGTGGATTCGGCAGTGCGGGTTGTCCGGGGCGTCCATAATGAAGGGGAGAGACCCTCACCAGTCCCACGTCCCTCTCCTCGCCCGGCCGCAACGGCGCGGTCAGGTCGATCCTTCGAAGGTGCCATGCCCCCCACACTCGCCTCCGTCGTCCGTAACACGTCGCTCCATCTGACGGTCCTCGCCGGTGCGGATCACCTGGAACGTCCGGTCCGCTGGGTGCACACCAGTGAGCTGGACGATCCGACGCCGTTCCTGGAGGGTGGCGAGCTGCTGCTCACCACCGGTATCAAGCTGGGCCGTACGGCGGCGCAGTTGCAGGCGTATGTGCACCGGTTGGCCGACGCGGGGGTGGTCGGGCTGGGGCTGGGGGTGGGGTTGTCGCACACGGAGGTGCCACAGCCGCTGGTGGACGCGGCGGCGCAGCGGGGGCTGCCGCTGTTGCGGGTGCCGGAGCCGACGCCGTTCATCGCGATCAGCAAGGTGGTGTCGGCGGCGCTGGCCGCGGAGCAGTACGAGGCGGTGACGACCAGCTTCGAGGCGCAGGAGGAGCTGACCCGGGCGGCGCTCGGCAAGGACGGTACGACGGCGGTGGTGCGTCGGCTGGCGGCCCGGCTGGGGGGTTGGGCGGCGCTGTACGACGGGTCGGGCGCGTTGTCGGTGGTGGCGCCGGACTGGGCGGCGCGCCGGGCGGGGCGGCTGGCGGCGGAGGTGGACCGGCTGCGTCGGCGGCCGGCGCCGTCGAGTGCGGCGTTGCAGGGGCGCGCGCCGGGGATAGACACGGCGGACGAGGACTACGTGGTGGTCCAGTCGCTGGGGGCGGACCGGCGGGCCCGGGGCTTCCTGGCGGTCGGGACCGAGGACCGGATCACGCCGACCGAGCGGTATGTGCTGAACGCGGCGGTGGCGTTGCTGACCCTCACCCTGGAGCGGTCGCGGGAGCTGCGGCAGGCCGAGGAGCGGATGGGCGCGGCGCTGCTGCGGATGGTGCTGGCCGGTGAGGTGGCGACGGCCCGCCAGGTGGCGGTGGGGTTGTTCGGGGGGCTGCCGGAGGGGACGATACGGGTTCTGGTGGCGGGGGCGGGGCCGGCGAACGCGGATGCCGCGGAGGCGCTCGGGGAGCTGGGCGACCGGGCCGAGCAGGCGGGCGCCCGGGTGGGGGAGAAGCTGCTGGTGGCGCGGGAGGACGGTGCGCACGGGCAGCGGCTGATGGTGCTGGCGTTGGACAACGGCGCTGTGCACCGGGCTTGTCTGGGCACGGTGGAGGAGCACGAGGGCCTGTCGTTGGGTGTCTCGGCGCCGGCCGCGCTGGAGGAGGCCGGGACGGCGCACGCGCAGGCCGAGCGGGCGTTGGCGGTGGCGTTGCGCGGCGGCCGCCGGTCGGTGGACCACGAGGAGGTCGGCGCGGGGTCGCTGCTGCCGCTGCTGGGCGAGGACGCGGTGACGGCCTTCGCGGAGGGGTTGCTGCGGCCGTTGCGGGAGCACGACCGGACGGCCCGCGGGGATCTGGTGGCGTCGTTGCGGGCGTGGTTGTCCCGGCACGGCCAGTGGGACGCGGCGGCGGCGGACCTGGGGGTGCACCGGCACACGCTGCGCTACCGGATGCGCCGGGTCGAGGAGCTGCTTGGGCGCTCGCTGGACGACACGGACGTGCGGATGGAGCTGTGGCTGGCGCTGCGTTCCGGCGAGGAGTGACGTACGGGGTGGCACGGGCGGTTCACGCGGCGGACGAGGCGGGCGGCTCACGCGGCGGGCGGCGGGCGGCGGACGAGGCTCCGGTGGGACGCCGACCGGGCCCCGGTAGGACGTGGTGGAGTGGCCCCGGGGGCGAACGCTCCTAGTCGGCCAATCCGGTCGGCGCGCCGCCCCGCCTACCCTCAAATCCGGGTCCCACGTCCGTGGGCCGTAGGACAGACGAGGAGAGGGCCGGTACCACGGTGACCACCACGTACGATTTCTGGCTCGCCGGCCGCCGGGCGAGCGGTGACGCCGACTTCGAGGTGCACAACAGCTGGGACGGCCGTCTGGTCGGCAGGGTGAGCATCCCGACCGAGGCCCAGGTCGAGGAGGCGCTGGACGCCGCCGTCGCCGCGCTGCCGGTGTTCGCCGCGACTCCGGCGCACCAGCGTGCCGCCGCCCTGGACCACGTGGCCAAGCGGCTGGCCGAGCGCACCGAGGAGCTCGCCCAGCTGGTCAGCGCCGAGAACGGCAAGCCGATCAAGTGGGCCCGCGGTGAGATCGGCCGTGCGGTGTCGGTCTTCCGCTGGGCCGCCGAGGAGGCGCGTCGCACCAACGGCGAGACCATGCGCCTGGACACCGACCCGGGCGGCGTGGGCCGCTTCGCGGTGGTGCGCCGTTTCCCGCGCGGCGTGGTGCTCGGGATCGCCCCGTTCAACTTCCCGTTGAACCTGGTCGCCCACAAGGTCGCCCCGGCGATCGCGGTCGGTGCCCCGATCATCCTGAAGCCGGCTCCGTCGACCCCGCTGTCGGCGATGGTGCTGGGCGAGATCCTGGCCGAGACCGACCTGCCGGTCGGCTCCTGGTCGATCCTGACCGTGCCGAACGACCGGATGCCGGCCCTGGTGCAGGACGAGCGCCTGCCGGTGATCTCCTTCACCGGTTCGGACAAGGTCGGCTACCAGATCATGGACTCGGTGCCGCGCAAGCACTGCACCCTGGAGCTCGGCGGCAACGCCGCGGCCGTGGTGCTCGCCGACTGGTCCTCGGAGGCCGACCTGGACTGGGCGGCCACCCGGATCGCGATGTTCGCGAACTACCAGGGCGGCCAGTCGTGCATCTCGGTGCAGCGGGTGATCGCCGACGCCTCGGTGTACGACGCGCTGGTGGAGAAGGTCGTCGCGAAGGTCAAGGCGCAGGTCACCGGTGACCCGGGCGACGACGCGACCGACGTCGGCCCGCTGATCGACGAGAACGCCGCGAAGCGCGTCGAGTCCTGGGTCGAGGACGCGGTCGCCAAGGGCGCCAAGGTGCTCACCGGCGGCTCCCGCGAGGGTGCGACCTACGCCCCGACCGTGCTGGCCGACCTGCCCGGGGACGCCATCCTGGCCAAGGCCGAGGTGTTCGGCCCGGTGCTGTCGCTGCACAAGGTGGACGGCGTGGACGAGGCCTTCGCGGCGGTCAACGACTCCGCGTTCGGCCTCCAGGCGGGTGTGTTCACCCACGACCTGCAGACCGCCTTCCGCGCCCACCGGGAGCTGGAGGTCGGCGGTGTGATCATCGGCGACGCGCCGTCCTACCGCGCCGACCAGATGCCGTACGGCGGCGTCAAGGACTCCGGTGTCGGCCGTGAGGGCGTCAAGTACGCGATGGACGACTACACCGTCGAGAAGGTCATGGTCCTGACCGGCCTCGACCTCTGAGCGACGTCGTGGCAGTGCCGTAGCGCTGCGGTGGGAGGGCCCGGTTCGCCGAACCGGGCCCTCCCGGCGTTTCGCGTCCCCGCGCGGGCTCAGCCGTCGTGCCCGGCGGCCGCGGCGACGGCCTCCTCGACGGCGACGTTCCCGGAGACCAGTTCCAGGGTCAGTCCGGCGGTGCCGGGCTCGTGCAGCAGGGCGGCCAGGACGGCGGCGACGTCGGCCCGGTCGACCGCGCCGCGGTCGACCGAGGGGGCGAGCCGGACCAGGCCGGTGCCGGGGCCGTCGGTGAGCCGCCCGGGGCGCAGCACGGTCCAGTCCAGGCCGGTGCGGGCCCGGACGGCGTCGTCGGCGGCGCCCTTGGCCCGCAGGTAGGTCTCGAAGACCTCGTCGGCGGGGTGGTGCGCCGCGGCGTCGGCGGCCATCGCCGAGACCATCAGGTACCGGCGGATCCCGGCGAGTTCGGCGGCGTCGGCGAGCAGTACGGCGGCGTCCCGGTCCACGGTGTTCTTGCGGGCGGCGCCGCTGCCCGGTCCGGCGCCGGCGGCGAAGACGACCGCGTCGGCGCCGGTCAGCAGTCCGGCGAGCTGCGTGGCGGTGGCGGCCTCCAGGTCGAGCAGCAGTGGTTCGGCGCCGGCGTCGACGAGGTCCCGGGCCTGTTCGGGGCGGCGGATGATGCCGGCCGGGCGTTCGCCGCGGGCGGCGAGCAGCCGTTCCAGTCGGAGCGCGATCTGTCCGTGGCCCCCGGCGATGACGGTACGCATGGTTCCGACGGTAGCCCGGGACGGGCCGGGCGGCCCGGGGAGGTCCGGGGAAGTCCGGGGCGGTGCCGCGGACAGGACACAAGAGGTCCGGGGCGGTGCCGCGGACAGGACACAATGGGCGCATGACTTCGCTCGCCCACCCGCAGCTGCGCTTCACGCCCACCGTGGCGGACCCCTCCGGCCCCCGGGAGCTGGTGATCCTGGGTTCCACCGGTTCGATCGGCACCCAGGCGATCGATGTGGTGCTCCGCAACCCGGACCGCTTCCGGGTGGTCGCGCTGTCGGCGGCGGGCGGCCGGGTGGAGCTGCTCGCCGAGCAGGCGGTGCGGCTGGGCGTGCACACCGTGGCGGTGGCCGATCCGGCGGCCGAGCCGGCGCTGCGCGAGGCGCTGGCCGCGAAGGCGGCGGGCGGTCCGCTGCCGACCGTGCTGGTGGGTCCGGACGCGGCGACCGAGCTGGCCGCCCTGGAGTGCCACTCGGTGCTGAACGGCATCACCGGTTCGATCGGCCTGCGGCCGACGCTGGCCGCGCTGGAGGCGGGCCGGGTGCTGGTGCTGGCCAACAAGGAGTCGCTGATCGTCGGCGGTCCGCTGGTGAGGGCGGTGGCGAAGCCGGGCCAGATCGTGCCGGTGGACTCCGAGCACGCCGCGCTGTTCCAGGCGCTGGCCGGCGGGACCCGGGCCGAGGTGCGCAAGCTGGTGGTCACCGCCAGCGGCGGCCCGTTCCGCAACCGCACCCGGGAGCAGCTGGCCGGGGTGACCCCGCAGGACGCGCTGGCGCACCCGACCTGGTCGATGGGCCCGGTCGTCACGATCAACTCGGCCACCCTGGTGAACAAGGGCCTGGAGGTGATCGAGGCGCACCTGCTGTACGACGTGCCGTTCGACCGGATCGAGGTCGTCGTCCATCCGCAGTCGGTGGTGCACTCGATGGTGGAGTTCACCGACGGTTCGACCCTGGCCCAGGCGAGCCCGCCGGACATGCGGATGCCGATCGCGCTGGGCCTGGGCTGGCCGGACCGGGTGCCGGACGCCGCTCCCGCCTGCGACTGGACCAGGGCCGCCACGTGGGAGTTCTTCCCGTTGGACGACGAGGCCTTCCCGGCGGTCGAGCTGGCCCGCGAGGTGGGCGCCCTGGGCGCCACCTTCCCGGCGGTCTTCAACGCGGCGAACGAGGAGTGCGTGGAGGCATTTCTGAAGGGCCGCCTCGCTTTCACGGGAATCGTGGACACTGTTGCCAAGGTCGTGGCCGAGCACGGTCAGCGGGACGGCGCCGCGGTGGCGGGAACTTCCCTGACGGTGGAGGACGTCCTGCACGCGGAGGACTGGGCGCGCGCCCGGGCCCGCGAGCTGGCGGCCGGCTGACGGTCGGCCGATGGCCCCGATTGCGGTAGGACGAGACGATGAGCGGAGCGGCATGACGGAGGACCAACGGTGGCAACGGTTTTGACGGTGGTCGGCATCCTGGTCTTCGTCATCGGGCTGCTCATCTCGATCGCCTGGCACGAACTCGGCCACCTCTCCACGGCCAAGCTGTTCGGCATCCGGGTGCCGCAGTACATGGTCGGCTTCGGCCCGACCCTCTGGTCGCGCCGGAAGGGCGAGACCGAGTACGGCATCAAGGCGATCCCGTTCGGCGGGTACATCCGGATGATCGGGATGTTCCCGCCGGGCGAGGACGGCCGGATCACCAAGCGCAGCAGTTCGCCCTGGCGAACCATGATCGAGGACGCCCGCGAGGCCTCCTACGAGGAGATCCAGGAGGGTGACGAGAGCCGGCTCTTCTACACCCGCAAGCCCTGGAAGCGCATGATCGTCATGTTCGCCGGTCCGTTCATGAACCTGATCCTGGCGTTCGGGCTCTTCCTGACCGTCATGATGGGCTTCGGCGTCAACATGAGCGTGCCGACGGTCAGCTCGGTCGAGAAGTGCGTGGTCAAGGTCGGCCAGCCCCGGGACACCTGCCCGGAGGGCGCCCCGCAGACCCCGGCCGCCCAGGCCGGGCTCAGGGCGGGCGACCGGATCCTCTCCTTCGACGGCGACCGGATCCACAGCTACGACCAGCTCCAGGCGGACATCCGCGAGTCGGCCGGCCGGACCGTGCCGGTCGTGGTCGAGCGGGCCGGGGAGCAGCTCACCCTCAACCCGACCATCGCGGTCAACGACGTCCAGAAGTACGACGGCAACGGCGTCCCGCTCAAGGGCCAGAGCGTCCAGGCCGGGTTCCTCGGATTCACTCCCGCGAGTGGTGTGGTCCGGCTGGGATTCGGGCAGTCGGTCGACCGGATGTACGACATGACCGAGAACGGGGTGAAGTCGCTGATCGCGTTGCCGGGCAAGATCCCGGGGCTGTGGAACGCGGTCGTCGGCGACGCCCCGCGCGATCCGGACTCGCCGATCGGCATGGTCGGCGCCGCCCGGGTCAGCGGCGAGGTCTTCTCGCTCGACATCCCCGGCACCCAGCGGATCGCGTTCTTCGTGAACCTGCTGGCCGGCATCAACCTGTCGCTCTTCCTCTTCAACATGCTGCCGCTGCTCCCGCTGGACGGCGGGCACATCGCCGGCGCGGCCTGGGAAGCGGTCCGGCGCCGGTTCGCACAGCTGTTCCGGCGGCCCGACCCGGGCCCCTTCGACGTCGCCAAGCTGATGCCGGTGGCGTACGTGGTGGCCAGCATCTTCATCGGCTTCACCCTGCTGGTGATGGTCGCCGACCTGGTGAACCCGGTGAAGATCAGTTAGGGCGTTCGGGTACCACGGGTGTGCTGGGCGCCATGACGGTGCCGTACCGTGGAGGCCGGGTGCGCGATCGTCAGCGCGCCCGGCCTCGGCCGTGTCACGGCCGGGCGGTCGACCACACCTCTACCCCGGGGAACCCTGCGCACATGACCGCGATCTCGCTCGGTATTCCGTCCCTGCCGCTCAAGCCGCTGGCCAAGCGCCGTTACTCCCGGCAGATCATGGTCGGCAACGTGCCGGTCGGCGGCGACGCGCCGGTCTCGGTGCAGTCGATGACCACCACCGTGACCTCGGACATCAACGCCACGCTGCAGCAGATCGCCCAGCTCACCGCGTCCGGCTGCCAGATCGTCCGGGTCGCCGTGCCCTCGCAGGACGACGCCGACGCGCTGCCGATCATCGCCAGGAAGTCGCAGATCCCGGTCATCGCGGACATCCACTTCCAGCCCAAGTACGTCTTCGCGGCGATCGACGCCGGCTGCGCGGCGGTGCGCGTGAACCCGGGCAACATCAAGGCCTTCGACGACAAGGTCGGCGAGATCGCCAAGGCCGCCAAGGACGCGGGCGTCCCGATCCGGATCGGCGTCAACGCCGGCTCGCTGGACAAGCGGCTGATGGAGAAGTACGGCCGGGCCACCCCGGAGGCGCTGGTCGAGTCGGCGCTGTGGGAGTGCTCGCTGTTCGAGGAGCACGACTTCCGCGACATCAAGATCTCGGTCAAGCACAACGACCCGGTCGTGATGATCAACGCCTACCGCCAGCTCGCCGCCGCGTGCGACTACCCGCTGCACCTCGGCGTGACCGAGGCCGGGCCGGCCTTCCAGGGCACCATCAAGTCGGCGGTCGCCTTCGGCGCGCTGCTGGCCGAGGGCATCGGCGACACCATCCGGGTCTCCCTCTCCGCCCCGCCGGCCGAGGAGATCAAGGTCGGCAACCAGATCCTGGAGTCGCTCGGACTGCGCGAGCGCGGCCTGGAGATCGTCTCCTGCCCGTCCTGCGGACGCGCCCAGGTGGACGTCTACAAGCTCGCGGAGGAGGTCACCGCCGGGCTGGAGGGCATGGAGGTGCCGCTGCGGGTGGCCGTCATGGGCTGCGTCGTGAACGGTCCGGGCGAGGCCCGCGAGGCCGACCTCGGGGTCGCCTCCGGCAACGGCAAGGGGCAGATCTTCGTCAAGGGCGAGGTCATCAAGACCGTTCCGGAGTCGAAGATCGTCGAGACCCTGATCGAGGAGGCGCTCAAGCTCGCCGAGCAGATGCAGGCGGCGGGCGTCGAGGCGGGTGCGCCGACGGTGGTCGCCGGGGAGTGACCCCCGCGCGGCTTGTGCGGGAGCGAACCCCGCGTAGCTTGTTCTGACAGCCGTAGGTTGTCCTGACCGTACGGGAGCACCCGTGCGGTGCATTCCGGAAGCGGGGGGGGCCGTTTGCCGAGGGCGCCACCGCACTCATCCGGTGGGGGAAAAGAGGAGAGGGTGGGCAGAATGGTATCCATGGACGGTTTTTCCAGTCCTCGCTCTAGGAGCGATGTCCCCCCACACCCTC
>NZ_JBHVJT010000124.1:8558-15109 GCF_042798815.1 Kitasatospora sp. NPDC057738
GCCCCGCGGCCGTAGCCGGGTGGGGCCACGGAGTAGGGTGCGGCCAGAGTCGTCTCAGTGAGGTGCTGTCTCGATGCTCGATCGAGGTGTGATGCTCCCGAGCTCCTTCCAGGCCGCCCGGGCCCTGGCCACCACCCGCGTGCTGGAGCCGCCGGACCTCCCGGACGCCCTGGAGGTCCTCCACCGCGACCCGGTCGCCAACGCGTTCGTCGCCACCAGGGTCGAGGCCGTCGGGCTGGACCCGTGGCGGCTCGGCGGGGAGTTGTGGGGCTGGTACGACGGGGACGGCGTGCTGGACGCGCTCTGCTACGCCGGGGCGAACCTGGTCCTCGTCGACGCCGGGTCGGAGGCGGTCGCGGCGTTCGCGGAGCGGGCCCGCCGGCAGGGGCGGCGCTGCTCCTCGATCGTCGGGCCGGCGGCGGCCACGGCGGCCTTCTGGGCGCTGCTGGAGCGCAGTTGGGGGCCGGCCCGGGACGTGCGGGCGCATCAGCCGCTGTTGGCGACCTCGGTGCCGTCGGCGGAGATCGCGCCGGATCCGCTGGTGCGCAGGGTGCGGCGCGACGAGGTCGAGGCGCTGATGCCGGCCTGCGTGGCGATGTTCACCGAGGAGGTGGGGGTGTCGCCGCTGGCGGGGGACGGCGGGCTCCTCTACCAGGCCCGGGTGGCCGAACTCGTGTCCGCCGGGCGGTCGTTCGCGCGGTTCGGGGAGGACGGGCAGGTCGTCTTCAAGGCGGAGATCGGGGCGGTGACGGAGGGGGCCTGTCAGATCCAGGGGGTCTGGGTCGCTCCGGGGCACCGGGGGCAGGGGCTCTCCGAGACCGGGATGGCGGCGGTCCTGGACGTCGCGTTGCGGGAGGTGGCGCCGGTGGCGTCGCTGTACGTCAACGACTTCAACCTGCGGGCCCGGGCCGCGTACCGGCGGGTGGGGTTCCGGGAGGTCGGGGCGTTCATGAGCGTGCTGTTCTGAGGGGGAGGCCCGGGCGGGGCGGGCGCGGTGCGCGAGGTGCTGTTGGGATCTTCGGCCGCGCCGCAGGGCCACGGGTAGTAACGTCCGGAGCATGGATCAGCTGACCGGGGTGACGATCGAGGCCATCGACCTTGCGGCCTGGGCGCCGCAGGCGCTGGAGGTCCAGGCGGTGGCGTTCGGGCTGACGCCCGAGGAGGTCGCGGTACGGCTGCACATCGTGGGGCGGCACGCCCAGCAGCCGGGGGTGATCGCGCTGGGGGCGATGAGCGGGGGGCAGCTGGTCGGGTTCGGGTACGGGATGCCCAACCAGCGGGAGCACTGGTGGAGCACGGTGATCGAGCCCTACCTGGCCGCCCGCGGGTACGGGGACTGGCTGGACAGGGTCTTCGCCGTCACCGAGCTGCACGTGCTGCCGGAGTTCCAGGGGCAGGGGGTCGGCTCGCGGATCATCCGGACCCTGTGCGAGGCGTCGGGCCTGGACCGGAGCATCCTCTCGGCGATCGACGCGGAGACGCCGGCGCGGCGGCTGTACCGGGCGTTGGGGTACCAGGACCTGGCGCGGGCGGTGCGGTTCCCGGCGACGGACCGGCTGTACGCGGTGATGGGGGCCCGGCTGCCCCTGCGGGGAACCGGGGCCTAGCAGCCCAAGTGCCTTTGGCCTCAAGGGCCTTGGGGTCAGAGGGAGTCGGCGAATTCGAGGTGTAGCTCGGCGTCCTCGCGGCGGTCCGCGGCGAGGGCGCGGAGGGCGAGGTCGACGGCCCGGAAGAGGGTCCAGCCGCGCAGGCGCTCCCGGTCGACCTCGAGGGACTCGGCGAGCCGGCCCAGACGGCGGCGGACGGCCGCGGGGGCGCCGGGGGAGCCGAGCAGGGTGTCGGCGCGGTCCAGGGCGAGACGGGCCAGGTCGTAGGCGCGCTCGCCGGCCAGCGGGCTCGGGTCGACGGCCAGCCAGGGGGCCCGGTCGGCGGCCAGGACGTTGCCGTGGTGGAAGTCGCCGTGCAGGAGGAAGGACTCGTCGGCGGAGTCGGCCAGGCTCCGGGCGGTGTCCAGGGCCCCGGCGATCAGCTGCCGCGCTTCGGCCGCGGCGGGGTGGGGGTGTTCCGCGAGGCGGGCGGCGGCGGCGATCCGCTGGGCGGCGGCGGGGAAGGGGTGGCCCTCGGGGAGCTCCGTCCAGAGCCGGTGCAGCAGGCTGGTGGCCTCCAGCGCGGCCTTGGGCTCGGCGAGGGAACGCAGCGGGATCTCGCCGTGGAGGCGTTCGAGCAGGAGGACCCCCTCGGTGGGGACGGCGTCGAGCAGGAGGACGGCTCCGCGGCCCGCCCAGTGGGCGAGGGCGGTGTGCTCCTGGGCGGTCTCGGGGGTGGGCAGGCCGATCTTGAGGACGGCGGGGGAGAGGTCGTCGCGGTGGACGTACGCGACGAGGCTGAGGCTGCCGCCGGGGTCGAGGATCCGTTCGAGCGTGAGGTTCCAGGCGGCGAGGTGGGTGGCGGCCTTCGCGGGGAGGTCGGCCAGCCATTGGCGGCCGGCCTCGCCATGGGTGGCGGTGACGGTGTTCGTCAGCCAGGTGGGGACGGTGATGGTGGGTTCGGCTCCCGACATGGGTCCATTGTCGGGGTTTGGGAGGGCGGGGGCGCTCGGGAGGGTGCCGGCTTCCGGGCGCGGGGGCTCAGGGTCAGCCGGGGGTGCCGGGGAAGGGGGTGGCGGGGGCGCCCCAGTGGTGGGCGCGCAGGGTGGCTTCGCGGAGGGCGGTGGCGGCGAGGAGGCGGTAGGGGGCGGGGACGGCGGGGACCAGGTCGGCGTAGGCGGTGGTCAGGCGGGTTTCCAGGTGGACGGCGAGCTTGGCGGCGTCGGTGGGGGAGGTGACGGGGAAGGGGAGCCGGTAGCCGCCGGCGGCGGGGGTGGGGGCGGCGGTGAGGGTGCCGAGGAGGCGTTGCCAGGCGTCGCGCTGGGCCTGGTGGGCGGCGTGGGTGGTGCGGGCGTCCGCGCGTTGGGGGTCGTCGGGGAAGTGGGCGCCGACGACGCCGTAGCCGTAGACGGCGGCGTGTTCGGCGCCGAGGGCGGCCTGGAGGGCGGGGACGGCGGCGGCTCTGCCGGCGGGGGTGCCTTCGGCGACGGCGTCGGGCGTCAGGACGGGGGTGGTGTCGCCGAGGGCCGCGGCGTGCAGGGCGTTGGAGGCGGAGACGGAGGCGAGCAGCCGGGCCAGGGGCGGGCCGACCTCGTCGAGGTCGTGGAGGTGGGCCTCGGCGGTCCGGTGCTCCATGAGGGCCAGCTCGGGGAGGGTGGGGAGGGAGCGGTACGGGGTGCTGGTGGGGGAGGGGCTCGCGCTCGGCAGGCCCTGGACGAGGGCGGCGCGGTGCTGGACGGTGTCGTCGCGCAGGGGCTGGAGCAGGGCGGTCCGGGCGCCCGGGACGGTGAGCAGGTTGTCGTAGGCGCCGAGCAGGAGGTCGGTGGCGGCGATCGCGCGCAGTCGGACCGGGGTGTCCGGGTCGCGGGGCGGGGCGGGGTCGGCGTGCCGGTCGCCGACGGAGGCGGTGCAGGCGGTGAGGGTGGTGAGCAGTCCGAGGGCCAGGAGGGTCCGTCGGCTGGGCGGCTGCATCGGGGGCGCTCCGGGCGGGTACGGGAGGACGGCCTCCCCGCCAGCCCTCGTTGGCGTGAATGATTACAGAATCCCCACGTTCCCGGGTCCGGTTCGGGGATGCCGGGCCGGGTGTGAGGTTGCTCGCAGTGGGTGGTGTGCGGGCGGCCGGGGGAGGTCAGGAATCGGTGGTTGGGGGCTTGACCGGATAGGCTTTGGGCCGAGCTGCCGTGATTCCGGTGTGGCACCGGGGGTGCGCGGCGACCTTCTGACAACAGCAGACGCGGCCGAGGAGTCCACCCGGATGAGCACCACCCACACCGACCGGCTGCGAGCGTTGCTGGAGCCGCTGGCCGAGCAGGCCGGACTGGACCTGGAGGACGTCAGGGTCACTCGGGCGGGCAGCCGCCGGCAGGTGCAGATCGACGTCGACACCGACGGCGGTGTGGACATGGACGCCATCGCCGAGTTCAGCCGGGTGGTCGGTGAGGCCCTGGACGAGTCGGACCTGATGGGGGACGACGCGTACCTGCTGGAGGTCGGCTCGCCGGGTGCGGAGCGTCCGCTGGTCCTGCCCCGGCACTGGCAGCGCGCCGAGGGTCGGCTGGCCAGGATCCACCTGGTGGACGGCGGGGAGATCGTCGCCCGGGTGCTGGAGGCCGACGAGGACGGCGCACTGGTCGAGGTGCAGCCGGTGAAGGGGCGCGGCCGTCCGAAGGAGCGCCGTCTGGCGTACGCGGAGGTGACCCGGGCGCGCGTCCAGGTCGAGTTCAACCGCAAGGACGACGAGCTCCTGGACGAGGCCGCGGACTTCGACGAGGGGGAGGACGGCGCCGAGTGACCCCCGGGTGCCGTACGACCATGACGAACGTGACGAAAGACGAGGAGGCGTAGCCGTGGACATCGACATGAGTGCCCTGCGCACGCTGGTCAACGAGAAGAACATCCCTTTCGACCTGCTGGTCGAGTCCATCGAGTCCGCCCTCCTCACCGCGTACCACCGCACCGAGGGCTCGCGCCGCCGGGCCCGGGTGAACCTGGACCGCAAGAGCGGCCACGTCACCGTGTGGGCCATGGAGGACCCGGCGGAGCTGGACGAGGGCGTCGAGCCGAAGGAGTTCGACGACACCCCGAACGGCTTCGGCCGGATCGCGTCCAGCATCGGCATCCAGGTGATGATGCAGCGCCTGCGCGACGCCGCCGACGACCAGACCTTCGGTGAGTACGCGGGCAAGGAGGGCGACATCGTCACCGGTGTCGTCCAGCAGGGCAACGACCCGAAGAACGTGCTGGTCGACATCGGCAAGCTGGAGGCCATCCTGCCGCCGCAGGAGCAGGTCCCGGGCGAGGACTACCGGCACGGCACCCGGCTGAAGTGCTACGTGGTGGCCGTGCGCCGGGGTGTGCGCGGTGCTTCGGTGACGCTGTCGCGCACCCACCCGAGCCTGGTGAAGAAGCTGTTCGCGCTGGAGGTCCCGGAGATCGCGGACGGCAGCGTGGAGATCGCGGCGATCGCCCGTGAGGCCGGCCACCGGACCAAGATCGCGGTCTGGTCGCGCCGCCAGGGCCTGAACGCCAAGGGCGCCTGCATCGGCCCGATGGGCTCCCGGGTGCGCGCGGTGATGGGCGAGCTGCACGGCGAGAAGATCGACATCGTCGACTGGTCCGAGGACCCCCGGGAGATGGTGGCCGCCGCCCTGTCGCCCGCGCGGGTGACCAGCGTGGAGATCGTGGACGCCGCCCAGCGCTCCGCCCGGGTGATCGTGCCGGACTACCAGCTGTCGCTGGCGATCGGCAAGGAGGGGCAGAACGCCCGCCTGGCCGCGCGCCTGACCGGCTGGCGGATCGACATCCGTCCGGACACCGAGGGCCAGGCCGAGGAAGCGCAGGCCCGGTAATCAGTGTCGTCGTCGGCGTCCCCGCCGGTCCTCCGGGTTCGGCGGGGCGGCGCCATGTCGCTTCGGAGGGGTAGACTTGCCTTCGTCTGGCCGGACGCATGTCCGAGCACGCCCGGAACGCACCTGCGTGGGCTGCCGCAAGCGCGCGGCCAAGCACCAGCTGTTGCGTGTCACGGCGGTCGAGGGCGAGTGCGTCCCTGATCCCCGTGGCGCACTCCCGGGCCGGGGCGCTCATCTGCACCCCGATCCGACCTGCCTCGACCTCGCGGTCCGCCGTCGGGCGTTCCCCCGGGCCTTCCGGCTCCAGGGCGCGCTCGACACCGAGCGGCTCCGCGGGTTCATCGGGGAGCGGGCGGGCGAAGCCTCGTAGCAGGGCCGCCTCCCGCGACGGCCGCCGCTCGCGCGGCGGAGAACCACCGCAACAAGCACAGCGCTCGGGAAGCCGCGCGCCGTGCACCAGTCAGGTACCTCGCGATGTGGAAGTAGGTCGAGATTGCGATGAGCTCTCGATGAGTACGCGATGAGTACGCGATGGGTACGCCCATGAAGTAGCGACAGTCCGGCGGACGAGACCCCCGGACTCATAGACAGGAGTGAAGTGGCTAAGGTCCGGGTTTATGAACTCGCCAAGGAGCTTGGCTTGGAGAGCAAGGCCGTCATGGCCAAGCTCACCGAGCTCGGTGAGTTCGTCCGTTCGGCGTCCTCGACGATCGAGGCGCCGGTCGTGCGCAAGCTGACTGACGCGCTTGGTGTTGCCCCCACTGGTGGTTCCGCCGCCAAGCCGGGCCCGCGGAAGTCCGCGGCGCCCTCCCCCGCCGCCGGCTCGGGTTCCCCGAAGCCGGGGGCCCCGACCCCGGGTCCGCGCCCCAGCGCGACCCCTGGTCCCCGTCCGACCCCGGCTGCCGCCGCGCCGGCCGCCCCCGCCGCCCCGAAGCCGGCCACGCCGGCTCCGGGTGCGCCGACCCCGGGCCCGCGCCCGGCCGCACGTCCCGCCGCTCCGGCGGCCCCGGGGGGGGCCGTGGACGAGGTTTCCCCCCCAGTCCCCACCGGTTGTGCCCCGCGTCCAGCCCCCCCAGACCCACGCCCCAAAGGGCAAGAATACGGGGGGGGCCAGTCG
>NZ_JBHVJT010000125.1:0-4155 GCF_042798815.1 Kitasatospora sp. NPDC057738
TCCACCGGCAGGGGCACCGACGCCATCCCGCCACGGCCCGCCAACGCACCCACCGCACGGGAACGCAACGCCACCACCCGCGCCCCGTCGTCGATGCTCAGACCACCCGCCACCACGGCCGCGGCGATCTCGCCCTGCGAGTGGCCCACCACCGCGTCCGGAACCACACCGAACGAGCGCCACACCTCCGCCAGCGACACCATCACCGACCACAGCACCGGCTGCACCACATCGACCCGCGCCAGCAGCACCTCCGAACCCAGCGCCTCCGCCAACGACCAGTCCACGTAAGGCGCCAGCGCCCGCTCGCACTCGGCCATCCGCCCCGCGAACACAGCCGATTCGGCCAACAGCTCCGCGGCCATCCCCACCCACTGCGAACCCTGACCCGGGAACACCAACACCGAACGACCGGAAACCAACCCGCCGCCGGACACCGACCCCGGTGCCAAACGCCCATCCGCCAGCGCCTTCACGCCGTCGAGCAACTCGCTCCGGTCCCCGCCCACCACCACGGCACGGTGCTCGAAGGACGCACGCCCCACCGCCAGCGAATGACCCACGTCCGCCGTGTCGAGCCCGGGCTCCGCCACCACCCGCGCCGCCAACGCCCCCGCCTGCGCCCGCAGGGCCTCCGCACTGCGCGCCGACACCGGCCACACCACCGGCCCAGGACGCCGGGCACCCTCCACCGCCCCGGCCGGAGCCTCGGCCGGCGCCGACTCCAGGATCACGTGAGCATTGGTCCCGCTGATGCCGAAGGAGGACACACCCGCCCGGCGCGGACGGCCCGTGTCGTCCCACGCACGGGCCTCCGTCAGCAACCGCCCGGCCCCCGCCGACCAGTCCACCTCGGGCGTCGGACCGTCCACGTGCAGCGTCTTCGGCATCACCCCGTGCCGCAGGGCGAGCACCGACTTGATGACGCCGCCCACCCCCGCCGCGGCCTGGGAATGGCCGATGTTCGACTTCAGCGAGCCGATCCACACCGGACGGTCCGCCGGACGGTCCTGCCCGTACGTCGCCAGCAGCGCCTGCGCCTCGATCGGGTCGCCCAGCCGCGTCCCCGTACCGTGCGCCTCCACCACGTCCACGTCCGACGCCACCAGCCCCGCGTCCGCCAGCGCCGCACGGATCACCCGCTGCTGCGACGGACCGTTCGGCGCCGTCAGACCGTTGCTCGCACCGTCCTGATTCACCGCCGAGCCACGGATCACCGCCAGCACCGGATGCCCGTTGCGCCGCGCGTCCGACAACCGCTCCACCAGCAGCATCCCCACGCCCTCGGCCAGGCCGAAACCGTCGGCGGCTGCCGCGAAGGCCTTGCAGCGGCCGTCCGGGGCCAGACCGCCCTGACGGCTGAACTCCACGAACATGCCGACCGTGGACATCACGGTCGCGCCGCCCGCCAGCGCCAGCGAGCACTCACCCGACCGCAGCGCCCGTACCGCGAGGTGCAGGGCCACCAGCGAGGACGAGCAGGCCGTGTCGACGGTGACCGCCGCTCCCTCCAGACCGAGGGTGTAGGCCAGTCGGCCCGAAGCGACGCTTCCGGTGTTGCCGGTCAGCAGGTGGCCGCCCTCGTCGGCGCCCTGTTCGAGAGTGGGCCCGTAGTCCATGGTCATCGCCCCGACGTAGACGCCCGTCGGAGTCCGCCGCAGGGTGGCCGGGTCGATCCCGGCCCGCTCCAGCACTTCCCAGGTCGTCTCCAGCAGCAGCCGCTGCTGCGGGTCCATCGCCGCCGCCTCGCGCGGCGAGATGCCGAAGAACTCCGCGTCGAAGTCCGCCGCACCGGCGAGCGAACCCGCCTCTCGCTGGTAGTACCGGCCCGGCGTCCCCGGTGCGGGGTCGTACCGTCCGGCGGTGTCCCAACCGCGGTCGTCGGGCAGCGCGGAGACGGCGTCGGCACCTGCCGACACCAGCTCCCAGAGTTCGTCGGGGCTGCCGACACCGCCGGGGTAGCGGCAGCCCATGCCGACGATCACCACGGGGTCGTCGTCCTCGGCCCGCCGCACCGGCTCGTCCGCGTCCGTGTTGCTGTCGGGCCGGTCGCCGCCGATCTCGGCGCAGAGGTACGCGGTCAGGGCCGCCGGGGTCGGGCAGTCGAAGACAACCGTCGCCGGGATGCGCAGCGCCGTCGCCGCACTCAGCCGGTTGCGCAGCTCCACGGCGGTGACGGAGTCGAATCCCAGGTCGAGGAAGGCCAGGTCGGCGGGGACCGGATCGGACCGCCCGGTCAGCGCGGCGATCTCCTCGCCCACCAGCCGTGCCAGCGCGGCACGCCGCTCCGGTACGTCCGATCCGGCCAGCTCCGCGCGGAACGCGGCGCCGGCATCCCGGTCACCACCCGCGCCGCCCGCGCCGCCGGGCCCGTTCGCGTCCGCCGGGCCGGGCTCCGCGAGCGCCGCCAGGGCAGCCGCCGGCAGTTCCCGCACCCGGGCGTGCTGCCCGGCGAACAGCGCTTCCCGGTCCGGGGTGACCCCGTGCACGTACAGGTCACCGAGCGAGGTCAGGAACCGGCCCGGACCGCCCTGGTCGCGGCGCAGCGTCCCGAGGACGGCGGCCTGCGCGCCGTGTTCCTCCACGCAGTCCGCGAGGGCAGAGGTCAGCACGGTGTGCGGGCTGACCTCCAGCAGGACCCCGTACCCGTCCCGCAGCAGGGCCCCGGCCGCCTGGTGGAACCTGACCGTGTTGCGCAGGTTGCGGCACCAGTAGTCGGCGTCCAGGACCGGGACGTCCAGTCGTCCCCCGGTCAGTCCGGAGTAGTAGGGCAGATGCGGTGTGCGGGGGCGGATCGGTGCGAGGTCGGCGCGCATCCGGGGGACGATCGCGTCGATGTGGGGGGAATGGGCGGCCAGGCCCACCGCGATCCGCCGTGCGTGCACCGCGTCCGCGGCCAGGTCGGCGAGGAGTTCGGCCGCGGCGTCGCGGTCGCCGGAGACGATCACGGACCGCGGGCCGTTGTGCGCGGCGACGACGAGGCGGCCGTCCCAGCGGCGCAGCCGCGGCTCGACCTCGCCGGCCGGGGCCATGACGGAGACCATGTCGCCCTGCCCGGCCAGGGTCGCCTGGGCCTGACTCCACAGGGCCACCACCCGCGCGGAGTCGTCCAGGGACAGCGCGCCGCAGACCGCGGCGGCGGTGACCTCGCCGACGCTGTGCCCGAGCACTGCGGCCGGTTCCACGCCGTGGGAGCGCCACAGCGCGGCGAGCGACACCGTCACGGCGAACAGCAGGGGCTGCACCACGTCGGCCCGGTCCCCGGCGGGTGCGCCCGACGCGTCCGGGTCGCGGAGCACGTCGATCGGCGACCAGTCGACGAACGGTTCCAGGGCCTGCGCGCACGCGTCCATCCGGTCGCGGAACACCGTGGAGGTGTCCAGCAGGTCCACCGCCATCCGGGGCCATTGCGCGCCCTGCCCGGGAAACACGAAGGCGACCCGCCCGCCTGCCCCTGCGGCGCCCTCCAGCAGGCCGGGCATGCTCCTGCCGTCGGCGAGCGCGTCCAGCCGCTGCAGGAATCCGTCCCGGCCGTCCGCCACCACTGCCGCCCGCCGGCTCCCCTCGGAAGCGGTGCGCGCGAGGGCGAACGCGATGTCCTGGGGGCTCCAGTCGTCACGACCGGCCAGGTACGCGTGCAGGCCGCGCGCGCCGGCCGCCAGCGACTCCTTGCCGCTGCCGGCCAGTGTCCACAGCAGCGGTGCTTCCGTACCGTCGGGGTGCGTCATCGTGACTTCGGACTCCTTCACGGCGATCAGGACCACCAGTCGCCGGACCGTGGCGGGGCGCCCGCTCCCACGGGTCGCGCGCCGACCGGGACGCCTTCGTCATGCCCGGCGTGTACCGCCACCGGACGTGCGACGCCGATCTTGCCCAAGTCGCATAGCGTCCCGATATCGCAGGCCGCGACACGGTGCGGGCACGGGGAGCGGGCACGTCGCGGAGCGGTGAGGGGATGAGGAGCGTCCAGGCGGCGACGGAGGCGAAGAGCCTGCGGCAGCCGGTGACCGAGGCCCGCAGCGCGGCTGCGCCCCGGGGTCTCCTTGGAGGCCGGCCTGGGGGGGGAGGGGGAAGGGGAGAACAGCAGAAAAAACCCAAAGAGAGGGGGAGAAGACCCTAAGTCGTCAAACAGAGAAAAAGCTCGGCTGGGGGGGT
>NZ_JBHVJT010000125.1:4165-15096 GCF_042798815.1 Kitasatospora sp. NPDC057738
CACGGCGCACCCGGCAGCAGGCCCCCGGGGCGGGGTCAGCAGGCCTTGACGTACCAGACCGGGGCCCAGTCGGCGTTGGGGTCGCCGTAGGGTGCGCCGGGAGTGGTGTACACGAGGTTCTTGGACTTGCCGTACATCTTCGCCTTGAGACCGGCGGTCTGGTTGTTGTACCAGGACCCGCCGCTGTTCAGGCCGTCGGGGATCTCCTGGATCGCACCGCAGACACTGAACTTGAACGCGAGTTGCCGGTAGTTGCTGTACTTGTAGCCGCAGAAGTAGCCCTTGGGGCAGTCGGCCGGTGCGGCCGAGACGGCCGGCCGGGCGTTCGCCGCCGGGGCGAGGAGCGTGGTCGCCGCGGCGAAGCCGGCCGCGAGGGCGATGGCGGCCTTGTGGACGAGTCGCATGAGGACCTCCCGAGAACTGTGACGTCGTGGTGCGGGCGGGTTCGGCGCCCGGTCCTCAGTCTCCGCGGCCGCCGGACCGCCGCTCCAGGAGATTCGGGCTGCTCCGAATCACCGCGGCACCGCTCAAGTCCGGCCGGAACCGGACGGATCGGGCTCGTCGCCGAGCAGGTCGAGGCCCCGGGCGGTCGGGCTGTGCAGGGCGGCGTTGCGGTACCTGGAGGTGCCGATCAGCCCGGCCTCGCGCAGCACGGTGGCGTGTTCGCTGGCACTGGACGGGGTGATTCCGGCGAGGGCCGCGAGTTCCTTCGTCGAGCAGCCGGGGTGTTCGGCGATCGTCTCCAGGACGGCGGCACGAGTGTGCCCGAGCAGGGCGGAGAGCGCCACCGTCGATCCGCTCGGAGCCCGGTCGGCTTCGAACAGGGCCGACCGGTCCGCCGGCCCGCTGTCGTCGATCGGGTAGGTGACCACGGGCAACGGCTGGCCGTGGGCGTCGTCGCTGACCATGGCCCGGGTGGCGAACACCGAGGGGTTCAGCAGGATGCCCTGCCCCCGGAGCCACAGGTCGTACTCGACCGTGCTGCGGACTTCGAGCACCGGCGGATTCCACCGCAGCCACCGGGGGTTGGCGCCGGCCAGCAGGAGCTCGACGCCTCCGCCGAGGAACTGGCGCACCCGCACGGCCCGGTCCGCCGCGTGGCGGTCGACGACCTGCGGCCAGTGGCGGCCGACCAGGTGCTCGTAGAGCAGGCCGAGGCTGTCGACGAGTTTCTCGCGCAGCGCCCTGTCGTCCGCCAGGTGACGGGTCCACCGGGGCACGGGCTGGTGCTCGGCGATCGCGGCCAACTCCGCCTCGACGAGCCGGCGCGGCGTGGCCCGTACCCGGTCCAGCAGCTGCTCCGGGCCTCCTGCCACCGCGGGCATCAGGAAGGTCGGCCCCCAGCCGTCCGCGGGGACCAGGGACAGCGCCAGGCGGGCCCGCTCGGGCAGCCCGGCCAGGGCTCTGCGTCGCCACGGTTCCAGTCGCGCCGCGTGGCCGCGCGACTGCAACGCCCTCGCCGCCGCCATGAGTTCGGTCAACGGCATGGGATCGGCCGGCCGGGTCCTGGCCAGGTCCCCCGCCGTGAAGTGGATCCGGTAGACCATCGTTTCCTCCGGTGGCGGGCCGCGTGCTCAGGTGCGTTTGAAGAACTCCACCTCCGAGAGTGCGATGGCGCGGCCCGGGCCGGTGCCGGCGGCCTCCCGGACGGTGAGCTTCACCTGGGTGACGTCGCTGATCCCGGTCTGCACGGTCTGCGGGCCGGGCTGGTCGTTGAGCGGAACCTGCTGGGTGTGCACCGTGCCGTCCTTCTCGGTGACCTCCAGGGCGAGGACGACGGGGCGCGCCTGCTGCTGGAAGTGCTGCGGGTCCACGGAATCCCCGGTGTGGATGATCAGGTCCACCAGCCGGAACGGGGTGCGGAAGGAGAAGGTGACGGAGTCGCCGAGCGCGGGTGCGCCCCAGTAGGTGTTGCTCAGGCCGTCGTCGGCCAAGGTGGCCGGATGGCCCTCGACGGCGGCGCTCGCCGAGGTGGCGGCGGGGGTGATCGGCGCGGTCTTGCGGAGCTTGTCCAGCACGTCCTGGAAGGCGACCTTGCCCGCCGGGTAGAGCAGGATCCCGGCGACCACCACGGCGATCAGCACGAGCAGCGCGATGGTGCGGCGCAGCGCGTTGCCCGAACCGCCGATCCGCACCCGGCGCCGGAACGGCCAGCGGGTGCGCCACCAGGGCAGCTTCGGCGCGGCCTCGGTGGGCGTCAGCGGCGCGGCGCAGCGGCGGCAGAACTTCCGCTCGGGCAGGTTCGGCGTGCCGCACCGGGGGCACGGCGGGCCGTCCTGGGTCTCGACGGTCTCGGTGGGCCGGCTGACGGGGCGGGGTGCGACGGGCTTGGCCGGCTGGACGGCCACCGGGTCGGCCGCCGCCCTCGGGGCGGGCGCGGGGGCGGGGGTCTGCGCGGGAGCCGGCCGTACGGGGGCGGTGCTCGGGCGCGGGGGCTCGGCGGCGGGCGGGGGTTGGGTCGCCGGGGGCTCGGTCACGGGGGGCCCGGTCACCGGTGGCTCGGCGGGCCGGGCGGGCGGCTGCTCCGCCCTGGGCTCCTCCTCGACCTCTGCTCCGGGTTCCCCCTTGGCCTCCGGCTTGGGCTCCCGCGTGGGCTCCGCCCCGGTGCGCGCGGTCCGGCGCGAGGCGCTCCGCCGGGTGGATCCGGCGGGCGTGGGCGCGGGCGCGGGCTCCGGTACGGGTACCGGCGCGGGCTCGGGCTCGGGCTCGGCCCGTGCGGGGGCGGGCACCGCGACGGGCGCGGCCGTCGGCGCCGTCGTCGCCGGGGCGGCGGCGCCGCGCGACCAGCCGAGGTAGGCGCCGCAGTTGCCGCAGAAGTCGTCCCCCTCCCCGTTGGCCGTTCCGCATTCGGGGCACACCGGCATCCGTCAGCCCTCCGTTCGCCCGGGTGGGCCGGGCAGGATCTCCACCCGGCAGGTCAGATGGACCGGACAGCCCGCCCTCACGACGGACCGCACCTGGTCCTCGTCCGGCGCCGGTCCGCGCAGCGGCCAGACCCGGACCAGTACGTCGCCGCCCGGCGCGGGCGGCAACGGAGCGTCCGGGTCGGTGGACCAGGAGGCTCCGCCGCCGTCGACGATCTCGGCTCCGGCGCCGAGCACCAGCCGCAGCCGTTCGGTGAGGCCGCGCCGGGTGCCGCGCCAGCGGTGCAGCTCCACGGCGCGCTCGACCACCGCGCGGCGCACCTCCACCGGCCAGGCCGGGTCCACCTCCACCGCGACCCAGGAGGCCAGCCAGTCGAGGAAGTCGGCCGGCGCGAGGCCGGGTCGGAAGTAGGCGGGCAGGTTGTCCAGGGTCGCGAAGACCGGGGCGAGGACGGTGTCCAGGCCGGCCGTGAACCGCTGGGCGAAGTCGTCGTCGGCGAACAGCGCGGGCAGCAGTTCGCCGATCGGGTACGGGCTGGGCAGTCCGGGGACCGCCGCGCGGCTCATCGGCGCCCCCCGATTCCCGGCGCGCGGCACTCGCTCATGACGTCCCGTCCTCGGCGGCCGGGGTGACCACGACCTGGTGCTGGTGGGAGAAGACCAGGGCGTCCGCCGGGACCTCGACCCGCTCGGCGGGCGCGCCCCGGCGTCCGGTGATCGGGTCGGCCGGGAACAGCCGCACCTCCTCGACGCCGGAGACCGCGGCGACCCGCTGGAGCACCGCGAACACCTCCCCGTACTGCACGGCCCGGCCGAACGGCCAGCCCTCGCCGTCGGCGCCGCCGCGCAGCGGGTTGAGGTAGCGGTACAGCGCGGCGAGCACCTCCTCGCGGACCCGGTCGGGGTCGGCGGAGCGGGTGGTGAGCCGGGCGACGACCGTCACGCCCTGGTAGGCGGGGGGCTGGACGACCAGCCGGGTGCCGATCAGCCGGCGCTCGTCGAGGGCGGTCGCGACGGCGGCCAGCACCTGCTCGTCGGGGATCAGCTGCTCGAAGCGCAGCCGGTCGCCCTCGTCCGCGACGGCGTCGGGGACCACCAGCACCCGTACCGCCCCCGCCTCCCCGCCGCCGGCGGGCACGCAGCTGATCCGGGCGGCGGACGGCGCGGCCTGCCGGGCGATCAGCTCGAAGTCCCCGGCGGTGACAGCACGTTCCTGCAGGCGCAGCTGGTGCGGGGCACGGGCCTTGGCGTTCTCCACGGTCTCGCCGTCGACCCCGCCGCGCGCCGCCTCCCGGTTGTCGACCCGGGCGATGTACGGAACGGAGCTGCGCAGCACGGTGACGGTGCCGCGGGCGACGTTGCCCGCGATCCCGCCGCCGGTGCGGTAGCGCGGGACGCGCAGCCGGGCGCCCTTGGGCGGCACGGCGCCGAAGGCCCGCAGGCCGCCGTCCGGTTCCCGGACCGCGGGCGGGAAGAGGAACTCGCCGGTGGTCGCGTCCAGCACCACGTGCCGGTCGGCGGGCGAGGACTCGCCGAAGTGCTCGACGAGCGTCCAGCGTTCCCAGCCCTCGCCGGCCGCGACCTCGACCACCGGGGGCTCGCCGTCGAGCAGCACCGGCGGCCGGGCCAGCCGGAAGCGCTGGCCCGCGACGCCCTCCGAGGTGCCGAGCTGCGCGTCGGTGACGGTCTGCGCGTGGACGGCGGTGGCGGTGCCGCCGACCGTGAACACCTCGGCCCGCCGGACGGTGGGGGACTCGGAGTAGAACGGCTGGCCCGGCTGCGGCTCGGTGACCCGGCAGCGCAGCCAGCCGGCCCGGCGCCCGGCGACCACCGAGGCGGTGTGCCCGGCGGGCACGAAGACGACCACCTCGCCGGGCCGGTTGAGGCCGCCGGTGGTGTCGCTGCCGGTCTCGCAGGCGATCCAGCGCGCGCCGTCCCAGACCTCCCAGGCCAGCGGCGGCTGGCGCGGGTCGACGCCGACGCCCTCCACCCGGCTGTCCAGCCGGACGATCAGGATGCAGCGCGGCACGACGGCGGGCAGGGCGAAGAGCATGGCGTCCCCGGCCGCCGGGCGCGGCTGGAAGCAGGGCACGTCCGCGCCGTCGGCCAGCCGGGCCGTGCCGTCGGACTGCTCGCCGGACGCGGAGACGGTGACCAGCCGCTCCAGCGAGCTGGGGACGATCGGCAGGTCCTCGGCGGTGGAGAAGACCACCGCGTCGTCGGTCTCGGTGCGCAGCGTGGAGACTTCGGTGCCGGCCCGCAGCAGGACCGTCTCGGACTGCGGGGCGGAGAGCCAGAAGTCGACCTCGGCCCGGGCCGCGGCGGGCGGGAAGAGCCGGATGCCGAGCAGGTCGAGGAAGGCCGCGTAGTTCTTCTCCGGGACCCGGTTCAGCCGGTAGAGCAGCTGGTCCACCAGGTAGGCGAAGGTCTCGATCAGGGTGACGCCCGGGTCGGAGACGTTGTGGTCGGTCCACTCCGGGGCGCGCTGCTGGACGTAGCGCTTGGCCTCGTCGACGAGTTGCTGGAAGCGGCGGTCGTCCAGGTTCGGGGAGGGCAGGGCCATCAGCGCACACCCCCGCCGACCGTGTCGAGGGCGTCCGCGCCCGGGTGCTCCGGGATGGTGTAGAAGGGGAACACCAGGTTGCGGCGGTCGTTGGTGGCCCGCACGGTGTAGTGGACGTCGATGTAGAGGGTGCCCTCCTCGGCGCTGTCGAAGGCGATCACCACGTCGTCGACCTCGATCCGCGGCTCCCAGCGCTCCAGGGCGATGCGCACCTCGCGGGCGATCCGCCCGGCGGTGGTGCTGTCGCCCGGGGCGAAGACGTACTCGTGGATGCCGCAGCCGAACTCGGGGCGCATCGGCCGCTCCCCCGGGGCGGTGCCGAGGATCAGCCGGATCGCCTCCGCGAGCTCCCGGTCGCGCTCCACCATGGCGATGCCGCCGGTGGCGTTCACCCGCAGCGGGAAGGCCCAGCCGCGCCCTATGAAGCTGCCACTCATGCTCAGCCCCCGATCAGCACGTTGAACGCGCCGGTGGTGACGGTGGCGCCGCAGGTGGTCCTGTCGCCCATGCGGGCCGCGGGCAGGCCGCCGATCAGCACCACTCCCCTGGTCACCGCGCCCGGGGAGGGCAGCACCAGGTTGCCGGGGCCCAGCGCCAGGTGCGGGGGGACGACGCAGGCGTGGACGGTGCCGACGACGGCGGCGGGGCGGCCGCCGATCAGCACGGTCGCCACCTTGAGGGCGCCCGGCGGCGGGGTGGTGAGGGCGCCGCCGTGGTCGGTCATGTCGCCGGTCCGGGCTGCGGGGGGCATCTGCGGTCTCCGTTTCCTGCGGTGCCCGGTGTTCGCGGGCACTCGCCATACTGCCATCGGTTCTTGACGTTCCGTCAGTCGATCGCCGGTCTGTCGCCGGTCGATCGGCGGCTCAGTTGATCCGGACGAAGGCCCCCTTGAGCACCGCCTCGGCGCCACCGTCCACGGTGACCGACGTCGTACCCCGGACGGTGACCGATCCGCCGCGCACGTTCACCGCGCCGGTGCCCGCGTCCAGGGTGATGCCGGAGGAGGAGAGCCGTACCGTGCTGCCGGCCGCGCCGCCGAGGCCGTGGACGGTCAGCACGATCTCGCCGCGCTGCTGGTCCAGGCTGACCTCCAACTTCCCGTCACCGCTGGCCAGGTGGACGCCGGACTTGCCGCCCGGCACGTCCAGCAGCTCCATCCGGTGGCCCGAACGGGACACCACCGAGCGGCGGTTGACCTTGCCGGAGGCCCCGTCGACCAGCGGAACGTCGTGCGGGGAGGGCCGGTCCACGCCGTTGTAGAGCCCGCCCAGCACGTACGGGCTGTCCAGGTCGCCCTGCTCGAAGCCGACCAGCACCTCGTCGTTGACCTCGGGGCTGACCACGCCGCCGCCCCCGGCGCCGCCCCACTGCACGGTGCGCACCCAGTCGGAGACGTAGGTGTCGTCCAGCCAGGGGAACTTGAGCTTCACCCAGCCGCGCTGCCCGCCGCCCGGCTCCCGGACGTCGGTGACCACGGCGACGGCCAGTCCGGGCATCCGGGGCCCGCGCGGCGGGGCGTTGCCGCCGCTGGTCAGCCCGGCCAGCGAGCGGTCGGGCGCGGCGCTGACCACGACGGTGGTGCGGTAGCCGCGGAACGGTTCGAGCAGGTGGCGCACCCCGGTGGCGGTGTAGCGGCCGGAGAAGGCGGCGCCGACGTTGCCCAGCGCGACCGCGGTGCCCGCCCGCAGCCGCGGGTTGCCCTCGGCGACCACCTCCAGCTCGCCGAAGCCGGCCGCCACCGAGGCGGCCAGCGACCGGGCCGCCGAGGCGGTCTCCGCCTGGGTGCGGTACGGGGTGTCGGCGACGGTCAGCCGGGACTGGCCGGGGAAGGCGGAGGCCACCACCGAGGGGCTCATCCCCGGCTGCACGGTGCGGGAGGTCACCGCCGGCTCGGTGGCGACCAGGGCGCTCTTGGTGGTGACGTTCCAGCCGCGCGCCTCGACCGTGTCCGCTCCTCCGGCGCCGGTCAGCACGCCGCGCAGCTCCAGCAGGTTGCGGCCGTACTCCAGCACCAGCGGGTTCTGCGGCGCGGGGGTGGAGGGGGCCGGTGCGCCGGAGGCGGGGTCGGGCCGGACGAACTCCAGCCTCCCGTCGTCGTCCACCCGCACCTGGGCGCCGCTCTCCTGGGCCAGGAACTGGAGGAACTCCCAGTCCGGGACGTTCGCCTGCGAGAGCTGCTGGTGGACGACGGGGAAGGAGTCGACCTTGCCGCAGGTCAGTCCCGCGCCCGAGGCGACCTGGCGGACGATGTCGGCGGTGGTCATGTTCCGGAAGGCCTTCACCCGGCGCCCGCGCATCAGCCGGTGGGTGACCGCCGAGGCCCGCACCACGGTGTACGAGCCGGTGGTGTCCACCTCCAGCTCCAGCGCGGTCACCTCGCCGGTGAACAGCCGCGCCCGGGTGTTGCCCTGCACGGTGACCACGGACACCTTCAGCGGGGTGCCGATGGTGATCCCGGTGGCGGAGAGGAAGGTGTGGTCGGCGTCCCGGAAGGACAGCACCGCGGTGTCGGGCAGGCCGACGCTCTCCTCGATGTCGCAGGAGACCAGTTGGGTCACCCAGATCGGCGGCAGCGGGCCCGGCGCCTCGACGACGGGGTCGGCGGCGAAGGAGCGGCCGCCGCGGGCCTCGGGAGTGGTCATGGCCGTCCGCCCTGGGTGGGTTCCTGGTTCCGGGTGTGGCTCTGGGTGTGGCTCTGGGTGAGTTCCTCGATGCCCGGCACGATCAGCTCCGCGCCGGGGACCAGCGCCAGCGGATCGTCGATGTCGTTGGCCTCCGCGATGGCGCGCCAGGCGGTGGCGTCCCCGTAGGCGCGCCAGGCGAGCATCGGCAGGCTGTCGCCGGCGATCACCCGGTGGGTGCTGCGGGCCTCCGGCGAGCCGGAGGTCGGGTTCTGTCCGGCCGGGTCGACGCTCGCCTCGTCGATGGTCAGCGAGCAGACCGCCCGCAGCGGCTTCCCGTCGACGTCGAAGAGCGAGTAGGTGACCGAGAGGCCGGTCAGCACCCCGTTGAACGACGTGGTCTTCAGGGTGCCCCAGTCCAGCCGGATCCACGGGCTGGCCGGCGTCTTGCGCGCCAGGCTGGCCGGGGTGGGCACGCACGCCGTCATCAGCTGCTCCACCGCCCGCTCCACCGAGTTGTCGTGGGTCGCGGTGGAGTCCAGGAACACGTCGAGGGAGAGCGAGCGCGGACCGCTGCCGACGAACTCGGGCAGCGCGGACTCGCCCGCCATCCGGGACGGGGTGCGCCGCCACTCGGTGGTCTTGCTCAGCACCAGGGTCGCCGGGTTGAACTGGAGCCGGAGCTGCGCGAGCGTGCCGCCGGGCTGGGCGCCGACCGTGGACGGCGGCTCCATGATGGTCAGTTGGGCCCGGGTGACGCTGGCGGGGACCGCCGGGGACATCCTGGTGCTCCTTCCGTGGGTCGGGCTGTGGGGTGGGTTCCGTGGATCGGGTGGGCCGGGCCGGCCCGGTGAGCCGGGTGTGCGGGGGTCAGGAGGGGCGCAGGCCCGCGTGGGCGATCTCCAGGGTCTCCATCGCCGCCTGGGAGTTGGCGGGATCGAAGGACGGCCCCTCCCAGCGCACCGGGACGATCCCGAGCACCTGCCAGCCGACGATCCGGCTCAGGTCGGGCCGCAGCGCCACGATCTCGCCGTCCTTCGGCTCGACCTTGCGGACGATCTCGGACAGCCAGCGGGCGATCTTCGTGGTGTCGGCGGTGACCGCGCGGGTCAGCGTGATGTTCGACCAGGTGATGCGGCCCGGCAGCTGCCAGGCGAAGCCGTTGTTGCCGCCCTCCGCGTACTGCTCGATCTCGACCTGGGCGCCGAGTCCCGAGCAGGTGGTGAAGTCGCCCAGGTCGTTGCCGCCGATGGTCAGGCTGAAGAACACGCTGGACGCGAAGATGTTGTCGGTCATCGCTTCTGCTCCTTGCTTCCGGTCACGTCGCTGCTGCGGCCTGCTGTCGGCCGTCCGCCTGGTCCACGCTCTGGTCCGCGGCCCCGGCCCGCGTCGGCCGTTCCGCGGGCCGGCGCGCGGTCCGGCCTCCGGTCCGGGCCGGGCTCAGCGGCGCATGTCGTACGGTTTGCCGCTGCGCTCCCGGCCCCTGCGCAACTCGGTGCGCAGCAGCCGGCCGACCGGTTCGACCAGGCGGCGGGCCAGTTCGTCGAGGTCGGCGGGGTCGGCGCGCCGCTCGGCGCCCGGTCCGGCGGGGGCCTTGCCGGGGGTGCTCGCGGCGGGCGGGGTACCGGGGGTGGCGGTTCGGGCCGGCCCGGCGAGCTGCACCGTGGTGGGTGTGCGCGCGGGCACGGCGGTCATCGGCACCCCCGTCAGGCCGGTCTGCTCGGCCACCCGCTGCAACAGCCGGGCCGTGGCGGGCGACGGCGGTGCGGACGGCGCGGGCGAGGCAGCCAGGGCCGACGGGGCGGACGGGGCGGACGGGGCGCCGGTGGCGTGCCCGGCGGGCAGGGCCCGGGCCACGACGAGCGCGGGCGCGGACGCGGGGACGGACGTGGGGACGGACGCGGGCGCGGACGCGAGTGCGGTGGCGGGCTGCGGGCCCGGTGCCCGGCTCGTTCCCGCCGGGCCCGCGACGGCGGGCGGCTGCATCCGGGACGGCTGCGGAGGCCGGGGCGTGGCCGACAGGCGCTGGACCGACGGGGCCGCCACCGGCCTGAGCCGGACGACCGGCGGGCGCGGGGCGCTCGCCGCGGCGGACGGCGAACCGGGGGCGCCGGGGTTCGCGTGCCCACCGGACCTCGGCGTGGCGGACCGCTGCACGGCCGGGAGGCCCGCGCTCGTGGTGCCGGGCCGCGGCGCCGCCGGGACACCGGGGTTCAGGACTGCCGCACGGGGCTGACCGGGCAGGACGCGCGGTGGGCCCGCCGGTGCGGGCGCGGCCGGGACGGCGGCAGGTGCCGCCGGGCCTCCGGCCGCTGACGGGTGATCGACGACGGTCGGGTGCCCGGCCACCGTCCGTCGGACCGGCCGTGCCGACGGGCGCCGGGAGAACACCCGTTGCACCGCGGCCACGACCCCGCGCGGCACGGCCGCCCCCGGGATGGAGGGGCGCTCCGCGCGGGGGGCCGACTCCCCGGCTTCGGCACGGCTTCCTCGTGAGCGGGTGCCCGGCGAGCGCCGCGCCTGCGCACCCGAACGGCGCGGAGCGGCAGCGGCCGGTGCAACCGGCGCGGCCGGCGCCTCGCCGTCCGGACGGGACACGAGCGCGTTGGGCCAGGCGGCCCGGACCACGGGTGGCGTCGGCGCCGACCCGGCGCCTCCGCCGGAGGGAGCGGCGGCAACGGGCACGAAGGGTGCCGGCGGAGTGGCGAGGGCGACCGTCATCCGGCGGTCGCCGAGCAGCCCGCGCCGCTGACCGATGAGTCGAACGGCTCGCTGCACGCCCAGGCCGCCGGAGGACCGGCGCGCCGGAACCGTCACGGGCACCACCGGACCGTTGCCGCCGCCGAGCGGGGCGCCCGCCGGGCGCGTCCCGGGACCGGCCGG
>NZ_JBHVJT010000126.1:0-14821 GCF_042798815.1 Kitasatospora sp. NPDC057738
TGCGCCTCGAACAGCCCCGGCAGCGTCCCCACCGGCACCTCACGCGCCGTGTCGTTCCAGCCGCGCAGCACCAACTCCCGCTGCCCGGCGTCCAGCACCGAGACCTGGTCGAGCTTCAGGTCGGGCTCGTGCTCCAGTCCGTCGGCGAGCCGCTCCACCAGAGCCTCGAACAGGCCGCAGACCACGTCCGAGTCCATCGGAGCGCACGCCTGCACCGTGAGCCGGAACCCGACACCGGTGTCGTCCACCGACACCGTCAACGGGTAGTTCGTCCGCTCCTGCCCGAACAGCGGGGTGACGCCGGCAAGGACGGTCTGATGGGTGTCGGCCGTCCGGCTGTGGCGGTAGTTGAGGAGCGAGGTGAACAGCGGGCTCTGCGCCGGGACGCCGGTGGCCTGCTGGGCGAGGGTCAGCGGGGCGTGCTCGTGCCGCAGCAGCTCGCCCAGCTGCTGCTGGGTCACCTTCAGCCCCGCCAGCAGCGACTGGGTCGCGTCGATGCGGATCGGCAGGGTGTTGATGTACAGACCCGGGGTCCGGCTCGCCGTGTCCCCGGCGTCCATCCGGCCGAACAGCACGGTGCCGAACACCGGATGCGTCTGCCCCGTCGTCGCCGCCGCGACCCGCGCCCACGCCAGGTGGAAGAACGCCGCCGCACTCACACCGTACCGGCGCGCCAACTCGCGCACTCGGTGGGCCAGTTCACCGGAGAGATCGACCACGGCCTCCCCGGTCTCGCTGCCGTCGCCGTGCGTGTCCAGCACACCGTACGGCGCCGTCGGCTCCTCCACCTCCCCGAGCGCCCGCTCGAAGAACGCACGGTGCTGGCCGGCCGTGACAGCCAGCCGGGCGTGCGCCACGAAGTCGCGGTACGGCGCCGGCTCCGGCAGGCGGTCCTCCTCCTGCTCCAGGTGCGCCCGCACCTCGTCGAAGAGGATCTCCAGCGCCTGGTGGTCCCGGATCAGGTGGTGGCTCTGCAGGGCCATCAGCCAGCGGTCCCGGCCCGGATCGGCCGCGACGACGAGCTGCATCATCGGGGCACGGCGGATGTCCATCGAGGGCGGGCAGGCCGCCAGCAGCCGGGCCACCGCGTCCTCGCCCGGGTCCCCGGTGAGGGCGATCTCCTCGACCGCCACCGGGGCCTGCCGCAGGACGACCTGGAGCGGCTGGGGCAGGTTCTCCCACAGCACGGCCGTCCGCAGGATGTCGTGCCGGTCGACGACGTGCTGGAGCGCGGCGACGAAGTCGTCCATGCGTCCGCGCGAGTCGAAGCCCAGAACGACCGGAACGATGTAGACATCACGGCCCTGGTCGGCGTCCAGCAGGTGGTGGAAGAAGATCCCCTCCTGCAGCGGCGCCAGCGGGTAGACGTCCGCGACGTTCGCCGCACCACCGGGGACCTGCTCCACCAGACGGTCGAGGTCCGCCTGGCTCAGCTCGGCCAGCGTGACCATGTCCGGGGTGAGGACGGTCGCGTCGCTCGGGATCCGGTTCTCCGGCACCACGAAGGCCTGACCGGCGTCGACGGCGGCCAGCGCCGCCGGCGTCGGGGCCTGGAACAGCGCCTTCACCGACACCGGCAGACCGCTCGCCCGCAGTCGCTCCACCAGCGTCACCGCCAGCAGGGAGTGGCCGCCCAGCTCGAAGAAGTTGTCGTCGATGCCGACCTGGGGCAGACCCAGGACCTCGGCGAACACCTCGCTGAGCAGCTGCTCGTCCGCCGTGCGCGGCGCCCGGTAGGACGACTCCAGCAGCTCCGTGCGGTCCGGCACCGGGAGTGCCCGGCGGTCCAGCTTGCCGTTGACCGTCAGCGGGAGCGCGTCCAGCACCATGATCGCGGACGGGACCATGTACTCGGGCAGGACGGCGCCCAGCCCGGCCCGGATCTCGGTGGTGTCGATCTCCGCACCGGCGGCGGGCACCACGTAGGCGGCGATGCGCTTGTCACCGGGGACGTCCTCACGGACGATCACGGCCGCCTGGGCGACACCCGGCTGACCGAGCAGGCCGGCTTCGATCTCGCCCAGCTCGATCCGGTAACCGCGCACCTTCACCTGGTCGTCGGTGCGGCCCAGGTAGTCGATCGTGCCGTCCTCGCGCCAGCGGGCGAGGTCACCCGTGCGGTACATCCGGTCCCCCGCACCGCCGAACGGACAGGCGACGAAGCGCTCCGCCGTCAGCCCCGGACGGTTCAGGTACCCGCGTGCCAGCTGCACACCGGCGATGTACAGCTCGCCCGCCACACCGGCCGGCACCGGACGCAGGGCGGCGTCCAGCACGTAGGCCCGGGTGTTGCCGACCGGGCCGCCGATCGGCACGGTCGCCGTCCCCGGCACGCACTCCCAGGCGGTGACCTCGATGGACACCTCGGTGGGGCCGTAGAGGTTGTGCAGCGGGATGCCCATGTCCCGCAGGAACGCGTCCCGCAGTTCCGGCGACAGAGCCTCGCCACTCGCGAACACCGCCCGCAGAGACGTGCAGGTCCGAGCGGCCGGCTCCAGCAGGAACACCTGCATCATCGACGGGATGAAGTGCGCGACGGTCACGCCCTCCGCGCGGATCACCTCCGCCAGGTACGCGGGGTCACGGTGGCCGTCCGGGCGTGCGACGACGAGCGTCGCGCCGGTGGTCAGCGGCCAGAAGAACTCCCACACGGAGACGTCGAACCCGACCGGGGTCTTCTGCAGCACCCGGTCCGACGGCGTCAGCCGGTAGTCCTGCTGCCCCCAGGAAAGGCGGTTGACGATCCCCTGGTGGGAGATCACCACGCCCTTGGGGCGACCGGTGGAACCGGAGGTGTAGATGACGTACGCCGGGCTCTCCGGGCCGTGGCCGGGGCGCTCCGGGTTCGAAACCGGCTGCGCACCAAGGGCGTTGGCGGTCTCCGGCGCGTCCAGATCGATCCGCCGGACGCCCGCCGCCGCTGCCGGGGCCCCGTCCATCGTCACGCTGTCGGTGACCAGGACGGTCGGGCGACCGTCCTCCAGGGTGGAGGCCAGACGGTCGTCCGGGTAGTCCGGGTCCAGCGGCAGATACGCCGCCCCGGCCTTGCCGATCGCCAGCAACGACACCACCAGCTCGGTCGAGCGCGGCAGGCACACCGCCACCAGGTGCTCGGCGCCGACACCGCCCTCGACCAGCAGGTGCGCCAAGCGGTTCGCCCGCTCGTTCAACTCCGCGTACGACACGACCTCGCGGGCCGCACCGCTGCCAAACACCACGGCCGTGGCGTCCGGCGTCCGCGCCGCCTGCGCCTCGAAGAGCCCCGGCAGCGTCGCAGCCGGCAGCTCACGCGCGGTGTCGTTCCAGCCGCGCAGCACCAACTCCCGCTGCCCGTCGTCGAGAACGGCGATCCGGTCGAGCGTGGCGGCGGAGTCCTCCTCCAGCCCGCCGACCAGGTTCTCCACCGCCGTGCACAGCAGACCGCAGACCACGTCGGAGTCCATCGGCGCACACGCCTGCACCGTGAACCGGAATCCGACACCGGTGTCGTCCACCGACACCGTCAACGGGTAGTTCGTCCGCTCCGAGGCGTACACGATGTCGATGCCCGTGGTCCTGCTTCCGGGCACGCCCTGCTGGTCAGGGTGAGAACTGGGCACACTGTGGCGGTAGTTGAGGAGCGAGGTGAACAACGGGCTCTGGGCGGGGACGCCGGTCACCTGCTGGGCGAGGGTCAGCGGGGCGTGCTCATGCCGCAGCAGCTCACCCAGCTGCTGCTGCGCCACCTTCAGACCCGCCACCAGCGGCCGGGTGGCGTCGATCCGGATCGGCAGGGTGTTGATGTACAGACCCGGGGTGCGGCTCGCCGTGTCCCCGGCGTCCATCCGGCCGAGCAGCACGGTGCCGAACACGGGGTGCGTCTGGCCGGTCGTCGCGGCCGCGACGCGGGCCCAGGCCAGGTGGAAGAACGCCGCCGCGCTCACGCCGTGCCGACGAGCCTGCTCACGGACGCGCTCGGCCAGTTCGGCCGACAGCTCGACGATCGACTCGCCAGCGTCGGTGCCGTCGCCGTGGGTGTCCAGAACGCCGTACGGCGCGGTCGGCTCCTCGACGTCACCGAGCGCCCGCTCGAAGTAGGCGCGGTGCTGGTCGGCGGTGACCGCCAGGCGCGCGTGCGCGACGAAGTCGCGGTACGGCGCCGGCTCGGGCAGGCGGTCCTCCTCGTGCTCCAGGTGCGCGCGCACCTCGTCGAAGAGGATCTCCAGGGCCTGGTGGTCGCGGGTGAGGTGGTGGCTGCGCAGAGCCATCAACCACCGATCACCGACGATGTCCTGAGCAATCGTCAAGTCGACCATGGGCGCACGGCGGATGTCCATCGACGGCGGGCAGGCCGCCAGCAGCCGGGCCACCGCGTCATCGCCGGAGCCATGCGAGTCACGGGAGAGCGTGACCTCGTGGACGGGCAGAGTCGCCCGGCGCAGGACGACCTGGAGCGGCTGGGGCAGGTTCTCCCACAGCACGGCCGTCCGCAGGATGCCGTGGCGGTCCACCACCGCCTGCAGCGCCGACACGAACGCGTCGACGCGCTCGCGGGAGTCGAAGGCCAGCACGGTCGGCAGGATGTAGACGTCACGGCCCTGCTCCGCGTCCAGCAGGTGATGGAAGAAGATCCCCTCCTGCAGCGGCGCCAGCGGATAGATGTCGGCGACGTTCGCCGCACCACCGGGGACCTGCTCCACGATCCGCGCGAGATCGTCCTCGGCGACCTCGGCCAGCGTGACCATGTCCGGGGTGAGGGCGGTGGCGCCGTCCGGGATCCGGTTCTCCGGCACCACGAACGCCTGGCCGGTGTCGACGGCCGCGAGTCCGGCCGCCGTCGGGGCCTGGAAGAGCGCCCGCACCGAGACGTGCAGGCCGCGCGAGCGCAGCCGCTCGACCAGGGTGACCGCCAGCAGCGAATGCCCGCCGAGTTCGAAGAAGTTGTCGTCGATGCCCACCTGGGGCAGGCCCAGGACCTCGGCGAACACCTCGCAGAGCAGTTCCTCGTCCGCCGTGCGCGGCGCGCGGTAGGCCTCGTGGATCGCGGTGATCTCGGGGGCCGGGAGAGCGCGGCGGTCGAGCTTGCCGTTGACGGTCAGCGGGAGCGCGTCCAGCGCCATGATCGCGGACGGGACCATGTAGTCGGGAAGCGTCGTCGCGAGCGCATCCCGCAGTGCAACGGCATCCACCTCCGCGTCCACGGCGGGGACGACGTAGGCGGCGATGCGCTTGTCGCCCGGGACGTCCTCGCGGACGATCACGGCGGCCTGCGCGACACCCGGCCGACCGAGCACCGCCGCCTCGATCTCGCCGAGCTCGATGCGGTAGCCGCGCACCTTCACCTGGTCGTCGGTACGACCGAGGTAGTCGAGGGTGCCGTCGGCGCGCCAACGGGCGAGGTCGCCGGTGCGGTACATCCTTGCGCCCGCCTCGCCGAACGGGCAGGCCACGAACCGCTCCGCCGTCAGACCCGGACGGTTCAGGTAGCCCCGTGCCAACTGAACACCGGCGAGGTACAACTCACCGGCAACGCCGACCGGAACCGGCCGCAGCGCCGCGTCCAGCACGTACACCCGGGTGTTGCCGACGGGGCCGCCGATCGGCACCGTCGCCGTCCCCGGGACACACTCCCAGGCGGTGACGTCGATCGACGCCTCCGTCGGGCCGTACAGGTTGTGCAGCGGAACACCAACATCCCGCAGGAAGGCGTCGCGCAGCTCCGGCGACAGCGCCTCACCACTCGCGAACACCGCCCGCAGAGAAGTACAGGTCCGCGCGGCCGGCTCCAGCAGGAACACCTGCATCATCGACGGAATGAAGTGCGCGACGGTCACACCCTCGGCACGAATCACCTCCGCCAGGTACGCCGGGTCACGGTGGCCGTCCGGACGTGCGACGACGAGCGTCGCGCCGGTGGTCAGCGGCCAGAAGAACTCCCACACGGAGACGTCGAACCCGACCGGAGTCTTCTGCAGCACCCGATCCGACGACGTCAGCCGGTAGTCGTCCTGCATCCACGCCAAACGGTTCACCACACCGTCATGCGCGACCACCACACCCTTCGGACGACCCGTCGACCCCGAGGTGTAGATCACGTACGCCGGGCTCTGCGGACCATGGCCCACCCGCTCCGGGTTCGAAACCGCCTGCACGCCAAGGGCGTTGACGGTCTCGGCATCGTCCAGGTCGATCCGCCGGACACCAGCCGCCAGCTCTCCGCCCATCGTCACACTGTCGGTGACCAGGGCGGTCGGACGGCCGTCCTCCAAGGTGGAGGCCAGACGCTCCGCCGGATAGTCCGGGTCCAGCGGCAGATACGCCGCCCCCGCCTTACCGATCGCCAGCAACGACACCACCAGCTCGGTCGAGCGCGGAAGACACACCGCCACCAGATCCTCGGCGCCGACACCGCCCTCGACCAGCAGGTGCGCCAAGCGGTTCGCCCGCTCGTTCAACTCCGCGTACGACACGACCTCACGCGCCGCACCACTGCCGAACACCACGGCCGTGGCATCCGGCGTCCGCGCCACCTGCGCCTCGAACAGCCCCGGCAGCGTCCCCACCGGCACCTCACGCACGGTGTCGTTCCACCCGCGCAGCACCAACTCCCGCTGCCCGGCGTCCAGAACGGGAACCAGATCCAGCGAAGAGGCGGAATCCCGCTCCAGCCCGCCGACCAGATTCGCCACCGCCGTGCACAGCAGACCGCAGACCACGTCCGAGTCCATCGGCGCACATGCCTGCACCGTGAACCGGAACCCGACACCGGTGTCGTCCACCGACACCGTCAACGGGTAGTTCGTCCGCTCCTTAGCGCGGAGCAGCTGGATCCCGGCGATCGTCCGCGCGGTTCCACCGCCGACCCCGCCGACCCCGCCGGTGGCGGCGGTGCGACGGTAGTTGAGGAGAGAGGTGAACAGCGGGCTCTGCGCCGGCAGGGCGGTCGCCTGCCGCGCCAGGGTCAGCGGGGCGTGCTCATGGGTCAGCAGCTCGCCCAACTGCACCTGCGCCGCCCGCAGTCCGGTGCTCAACCGCTGGGTGGCGTCGATGCGGATCGGCAGGGTGTTGATGTACAGACCCGGGGTGCGGCTCGCTGTGTCCCCGGCGTCCATCCGGCCGAGCAGCACGGTGCCGAACACCGGATGCGTCTGGCCGGTCGTCGCCGCCGCGACCCGCGCCCAGGCCAGGTGGAAGAACGCGGCGGCGCTCACGCCGTGGCGACGCGCCTGCTCGCGGACCCGGCCGGCCAGCTCGTCCGACAGTTCGGCGATCGACTCGCCGGTGCCGCTGCCGTCGCCGTGGGTGTCCAGAACGCCGTACGGCGCGGTCGGCTCCTCGACGTCACCGAGCGCCCGCTCGAAGTACGCGCGGTGCTGCTCGGCGCTGACGGCCAGGCGCGCGTGCGCGACGAAGTCGCGGTACGGCGCCGGGGCCGGCAGCCGCTGGACGTCCTGCTCCAGGTGCGCGCGCACCTCGTCCAGCAGGATCTCCAGCGCCTGGTGGTCACGGATCAGGTGGTGGCTGCGCAGAGCGATCAACCACCGCCCACCATCGATGTCCTGAGTGATCGTCAGATCGATCAGGGGTGCCCGTCGGACGTCCATCGCGGACGGGCAGGCCGCCAGCAGCTGCGTCACGACATCGCCACCGGCGCCGGCACCGGCGCCGGCACCCGCCGCCAGGGCGATCTCGGAGACGGCCAGCGGCGCCTGCCGCAGGACGACCTGGAGCGGCTGGGAGAGCCCCTCCCAGAGCACGGCCGTCCGCAGGATGTCGTGCCGGTCCACCACCGACTGCAGCGCCGACACGAATCCGTCGACCCGCTCCCGCGAGTCGAAGGCCAGCACCGTCGGGAAGACGTAGATGTCACGTCCCTCGTCGGCGTCCAGGAGGTGGTGGAAGAAGATGCCCTCCTGCAGTGGAGCCAGCGGGTAGACGTCGGCGACGTTCGCCGCACCGCCCGGGACCTGCTCCACGATCCGCGCGAGATCGTCCTCGGTGACCTCGGCCAGCGTGATCATGTCCGGGGTGAGAGCGATCGCGCCGTCCGGGATCCGGTTCTCCGGCACCACGAACGCCTGGCCCGCGTCCACGGCCGCCAGTCCGAGCGGGGTCGGCGTCTGGAACAGCGCCTTCACCGACACCTGCAGGCCGCGCGAGCGCAGCCGCTCCACCAGCGTCACCGCCAGCAGGGAGTGACCACCCAGCTCGAAGAAGTTGTCGTCGATGCCGACCCGCTCCAGCCCGAGGACCTCGGCGAACACCTCGCAGAGCAGTTCCTCGTCCGCGGTGCGCGGCGCCCGGTAGGACGCCTCCGGCAGCGCCGACCGGTCCGGTGCCGGCAGGCCCCGGCGGTTGATCTTTCCGTTCGCGGTCAGCGGCAGCTCGTCCAGCACGACCACGGCGGACGGGACCATGTAGTCGGGGAGCGTCACCGCGAGCGCGTCCCGCAGTACGCCGGCATCCACGGCCGCGTCCACGGCCGGGACGACGTAGGCGACGATGCGCTTGTCGCCCGGGACGTCCTCGCGGACGACCGCGACGGCCTGGGAGACGCCCGCCCGGCCGAGCAGGGCGGACTCGATCTCACCCAGCTCGATGCGGTAGCCGCGCACCTTCACCTGGTCGTCCGTACGGCGCAGGTACTCCAGCGTGCCGTCCTCGCGCCAGCGCACCAGGTCGCCGGTGCGGTACATCCTTGCGCCCGCCTCACCGAACGGGCAGGCCACGAACCGCTCCGCGGTCAGGCCGGCGCGGTTCAGGTAGCCGCGTGCCAGGCCGCTGCCGGCGATGTACAGCTCGCCCGCCACGCCCACCGGCACCGGTCGCAGCGCCGCGTCCAGCACGTACACCCGGGTGTTGAGGATGGGCCGGCCGATGGAGACCGGGGTGTCCGCCGAGACCTCCGAGGCCGTGGACCAGATGGTCGTCTCGGTCGGGCCGTACAGGTTGGTGACGGAGGCGGCGGTGCCCGCCAGGGTGCGGGCGAGCTCGCCGGGGAGCGCCTCGCCGCCGACCAGGACCCGGACGGACCGCAGGACGTCGTCGTCCGCCAGGGCCCGCCACAGACTGGGCGTGGCCTGCATGACGGTGACGGCCTCGCGCCCGAGGAGGGCGCGCAGGGCGTCCGGGTCGCGGACCTCGTCGCGGTCGGCGAGGACCACGGCGGCGCCGGACACCAGCGGAAGGTGCAGTTCGAGTCCGGCGATGTCGAAGCCGATGGTGGTGACGGCCAGCAGGCGGTCGTGCTCGGTGACCCGCAGGCGGTGGTTCATCGCCGCGAGGAAGTTGTTCAGCGCGGAGTGCGGGAGGACGACGCCCTTGGGGCGGCCGGTGGAGCCGGAGGTGAAGATGACGTAGGCCGGGTTCTCCGGGCGGTGGCCGGGGCGCTCCGGGTTCGAAACCGGCTGCGCACCAAGGGCGTTGGCGGTCTCCGGCGCGTCCAGGTCGATCCGCCGGACGCCCGCGTCCGCCGTCAGGGCCTCGTCCGTCGTCACGCTGTCGGCGACCAGGGCGGTGGGACGGCCGTCGGCCAGGGTCGTCGCCAGGCGCTCGACCGGGTAGTCCGGGTCGAGCGGCAGGTAGGCGGCGCCCGTCTTGGAGACGGCCAGCAGCGACACGACCAGCTCGGCCGACCGCGGCAGGCACACGGCCACCAGGTGCTCCGGGCCGACGCCGTCGGCCGCCAGCAGGTGCGCCAGGCGGTTGGCCCGCGCGTTCAGCTCGGCGTACGTCAGGCTCTCGCCCGTGGCGACCAGGGCGACGGCCTCCGGGGTGCGGGCGGCCTGCGCCTCGAAGAGCTCGGGCAGGGTCGCGGCCGGGACGTCGGAGGCGGTGTCGTTCCAGGCGGTCAGCAGCCGGTCGCGCTGCCGGTCGTCGAGGACGGGGATGCGGTCGAGCGGGGTCCGGAAGTCCTGCTCCAGCTCTGCGGCCAGGTTCTCGACGGCGGTGTGCAGCAGACCGCACACCACGTCCGGGTCGATCGCGGGAACGGCCTGCACGGAGAGCCGGAAGCCGACGACGGTGTCGTCCACCGACACGGTGAGCGGGTAGTTGGTCCGCTCGTGCCCGTACAGCACCCGGATCCCGGCGAGGCCGGTGCCCTCGTTCGCGGCGCCGGGGCTGTGGCGGTAGTTGAGGAGCGAGGTGAACAGCGGGCTCTGCGCGGGGACTCCGGTGGCCTGCTGGGCGAGGGTCAGCGGGGCGTGCTCGTGCCGCAGCAGCTCGCCCAACTGGACCTGGACGGCGCGCAGTCCGGCGTCCAGCGGCCGGGTGGCGTCGATCCGGATCGGCAGGGTGTTGATGTACAGCCCGGGGGTCCGGTGCGCGGTGCCCCCGGCGTCCATCCGGCCGAGCAGCACGGTGCCGAACACGGGGTGGGTCTGGCCGGTCGTGGCCGCGGCGACGCGGGCCCAGGCCAGGTGGAAGAACGCCGCGGCGCTGACGCCGTGGCGGCGGGCCTGCTCGCGAACGCGCTCCGCGAGCCCGTCGGACAGTTCGACGATCGACTCGCCGGTTCCGCTGCCGTCGCCGTGGGTGTCCAGCACTTCGTAGGGTGCGGTCGGCTCCTCGACGTCGCCGAGTGCCCGCTCGAAGTAGGCGCGGTGCTGCTCGGCGCTGACGGCCAGGCGTGCGTGGGCGACGAAGTCGCGGTACGGCGCCGGCTCCGGCAGCCGCTGGACGTCCTGCTCCAGGTGCGCGCGCACCTCGTCCAGCAGGATCTCCAGCGCGGTGTGGTCGCGGGTGAGGTGGTGACTGCGCAGGGCCATCAACCACCGCCCACCGGCGGTGTCCTGAGCAATCGTCAGATCGGCCATCGGGGCACGCCGGATGTCCATCGACGGCGGGCAGGCCGCCAGCAGCCGGGCCACCGCGTCATCGCCGGAGTCGCCCGCGTCACGGGAGTCACCGGAGCCACCGGAGTCACCGGACAACGTGACCTCATGGACGGGCAGGGTCGCCCGGCGCAGGACGACCTGGAGCGGCTGGGGCAGGTTCTCCCAGAGCACCGCCGTCCGCAGGATGCCGTGGCGGTCCACCACCGCCTGCAGCGCCGACACGAACGCGTCGACCCGCTCCCGCGAGTCGAAGGCCAGCACGGTCGGCAGGATGTAGACGTCACGGCCCTGCTCCACGTCCAGCAGGTGGTGGAAGAAGATCCCCTCCTGCAACGGCGCCAGCGGGTAGACGTCGGCGACGTTCGCCGCACCACCGGGGACCTGCTCCACGATCCGGTCGAGGTCCGCCGGGCTCAGCTCGGCCAGCGTGATCATGTCCGGGGTCAGCGCGGTCGCGCCGTCCGGGATCCGGTTCTCCGGCACCACGAACGCCCGGGCGGCCTCGTCGGCCGCCGACAGCCCGGCGGGCGTCGGCGCCTGGAACAGCGCCTTCACCGACACCGGCAGCCCGCGCGAGCGCAGCCGCTCGACCAGCGTCACCGCCAGCAGCGAGTGCCCGCCCAGCTCGAAGAAGTTGTCGTCGATGCCGACCCGCTCCACGCCGAGGACCTCGGCGAACACCTCACAGGTCAGTTCCTCGTCCGCGGTGCGCGGCGCCCGGTAGGACGCCTCCAGCAGCGCCCCCCGGTCCGGCGCGGGCAGGGCGCGGCGGTCCAGCTTGCCGTTGACCGTCAGCGGCAGCGTCTCCAGCACCACGACCGCGGACGGGACCATGTACTCCGGCAGCATCGTCGCGAGGGCGCCCCGCAGCACGGAGGTGTCGACCTCCGCGCCCGGGTCGGGCACCACGTAGCCGGTCAGCCGCTTGTCGCCGGGGACGTCCTCGCGGACGATCACCGCCGCCTGGGCGACACCCGCCCGACCGAGCAGGGCGGCCTCGATCTCGCCCAGCTCGATGCGGAAGCCGCGGATCTTCACCTGGTCGTCGGTGCGGCCCAGGTACTCCAGCGTGCCGTCGGCGCGCCAACGCGCCAGGTCCCCGGTGCGGTACATCCTTGCGCCCGCCTCGCCGAACGGGCAGGCCACGAACCGCTCCGCCGTCAGCCCCGGACGGTTCAGGTAGCCCCGCGCCAGCTGGTCGCCCGCGACGTACATCTCGCCCGGCACGCCGACCGGCGCCGGCCGCAGTCCGGCGTCCAGCACGTAGACGCGCAGTCCGGGGATGCCCTCGCCGATCGGGCTGCCCAGGGAGCCCTCGACGGCCGCCGACCGGTCGAGCCGGAGGTGGCTCACGTGCACGGTGGTCTCGGTGATTCCGTACATGTTGACGAGTCGCGGGGCGTCGTCCCGGTGCCGCGCGTACCACTCGCGCAGGCGGCCGGTGTCGAGCGCCTCGCCGCCGAACACGACCGTGCGCAGCCGCAGTTCGGACCCGAGGTCCGGGTGCTGGGCCTCGGCCTGGGCCAGCTGGTAGAAAGCGGACGGCGTCTGGTTGAGGACGGTCACGCCCTCGTCCGCCAGCAGGCGCAGGAACTCCACCGGCGACCTGGACACCTCGACCGGCACGACGACCAGACGGCCGCCGTGGAGCAGCGGGCCCCACAGCTCCCACACCGAGAAGTCGAAGGCGAAGGAGTGGAACCAGGTCCACACGTCGTCGGCGCCGAACTCGAACCACGGCTGCGTCTCGTCGAGCAGGCGCACCACGTTCCCGTGCGGGACGACGACGCCCTTGGGGCGGCCCGTCGAGCCCGAGGTGTAGATGATGTACGCGGTGTTCGCCGGGGACAGTGCGCCGGGGACCTCGGCCGGCAGCGGCACGTCGCCCTTGCCGGCGGACAGCCGCGCGAGGGTCTCCGGGTCGTCCAGGACCACCCGGCGGACGGCCTCCTGGTGCGCGACCGCTCCCGCCGACGCGGTGGAGGTGATCACCAGGGCGGGGGCGCAGTCCGCGAACACGAAGCTGATGCGGTCCGACGGCGAGGCCGGGTCGACCGGCAGGTAGGCGCCGCCGGCCTTCAGCACGGCGAGCAGGGCCACGACCAGGTCGAGCGAGCGTTCCAGGCAGACCGCGACGGAGGTCTCGGGCCCGACGCCGTGCCGGACCAGCAGGGCGGCCAGCGCGTCCGAGCGCTCGGCGAGTTCCGCGTAGGTGAGCCGGGCGTCGCCGAGGACCGCGGCGACGGCGTCGGGCGTCCGCTCGACCTGCGCCGCGAAGAGCGCCGGCAGGGTCGCCGCCGGCCGGGTGCCGCGCGCGGGGGTGTGCCACGCGTCCAGCAGGCGGTGGCGCTCGGCCGGGCTCGTCACCTCCAGCAGGCCGAGCGGCCGGTCGGGGTCCGAGAGCGCCGAGTCGAGGACCTGGATGAACCGCTCCGCCATCGCTTCGACGGTCGCCTCGTCGAACAGGTCGGCGGCGTAGGTGATGCTGCCGGCCAGACCGGCGGGCCGGCCCTGGGCGTCGAAGCGCTCGGCGAGCTGGACGTCGAGGTCGAACTTGGCCGGACGCTGGTCGCCGCTCAGCGGCTCGGCCTCCAGGCCGGGCAGCCGCAGCTCCGCGTCCGCGTTGTTCTGGACGCTCAGGGTCACCTGGAACAGCGGGTGCCGGGACATCGAGCGGGCCGGCGCCAGGTCCTCCACCAGGCGCTCGAACGGCAGGTCCTGGTGGGAGAACGCCTCCAGCGACGTCTCCCGGACCTGCCGGAGCAGGTCCCGGAAGGTGGCCTCGTCGGCGACCCGCGCCCGGAGCACCAGCGTGTTGACGAACAGGCCGACCAGGTCGTGCAGGGCCTCGTCCAGGCGCCCGGCGATCGGCACGCCGATCGGGATGTCGTTCCCGGCCCCGAGTCGCGACAGCAGGACGGCGAGGGCCGCCTGCGCCGCCATGAAGACGGTGGCCCCCTCGGCCTTCGCGGTCCGCACCAGTCGCTCGTGGAGCCCGGCGGGCACGGTCAGGTCGACCACGCCGCCCACGTGCGAGGCGCGGGTGGGACGCGGCCGGTCGACCGGGAGTTCCAGCTCGTGCGGCATGCCCGCGAGTGCCTGGCGCCAGTGCGCCAGCTGCTCGTTGAGGAGGCTCTCCGGATCCTCGTCGGCGCCGAGCACGTCCTGCTGCCAGAAGGTGTAGTCGGCGTACTGGACCTCCAGCTGCTCCCACTCGGGGGCCCGCCCGCCCCGGCGCGCCGCGTAGGCGACGGAGAGGTCCCGTGCGAGCGGGCCCCTCGACCATCCGTCGCTCGCGATGTGGTGCATCACGACGATCAGCGCGTGGTCGTCCGGCGCGGTGGCGAACAGCCAGGCCCGGAACGGGATGTCGTGCTCCAGGTCGAAGGTGTGCCGGGCGGCCGCGGCCAGCGCCGCCGGCAGGTCCGCGGCGTCCACCTCGGTCACCGGCAGGTCGATCCGGGCCGACTCGGCGGCCAGGACCTTCTGGTGCGGCTTGCCGTCCTTGGCCGGGAAGACGGTGCGGAGGACCTCGTGGCGCTCCACCACGTCCCTCAGGGCGTCCCGCAGGGCCTCACGGTCCAGGGCTCCCCGCAGGCGCAGGGGGAGCGAGATGTTGTACGTGTCGCTCGGCCCCTCCAACTGCCCGAGGAACCACAGCCGCTGCTGAGCGTAGGACAACGGGATCATCAGATCTCCTCCTGCCTGGTGCGACGACGCAGGGCGGGCCTGGTGCGCTTGGGACGGTTGATGTGGGACGAAAGGCCCGCCACGGTGGGGCTCTCGAAGATCGCCCTGAGAGGCAGTTCGACCTCCAGGGCGGAACGGATCCGGCTGACCAGCCGGGTGGCCAGCAGCGAGTGCCCGCCGAGTTCGAAGAAGCTGTCGTCGATGCCGACCCGCTCCAGACCGAGGACCTCGGCGAACGCCTCGCACAGGAGCGTCTCCTCGGGCGTCCTCGGCGCGCGGTAGGAGGCCTCCAGCTCCGCCGTGCGGTCGGGGGC
>NZ_JBHVJT010000127.1:0-14583 GCF_042798815.1 Kitasatospora sp. NPDC057738
GCCGCGCAGAACGGCCGGGACGACGGCGAACAGCGCCGCCGTCACGGTGACGGAGAGGCAGAGCGCCGCCCAGCGGGCGCAGATCCGGCGGCACTCGACGCGGTACCGGGCGGCCAGCCGGCGGCAGCGCTCGACCGCGCGGTCGACGACCTCCTCGGCGTAGCGCAACCGATCGGCGGCGTAGGCCTGTTCGAGGCTCTCCCGCTCCGCCGCCGGCAGCCACGGGAACTGCGCGGCGAACGCGCGGGCGTCCCGCTCGGCCGCCGCGACCTCCGCCTCCCAGGCCAGGAAGCCCTCGATGCGGGCGAACTCCGCCCGGGAGTTCACCCGGGGGCGGGCGCCGGCGGGCCTGCCCCGGCGAGGGGTCCGCACTCTCGGCGGACGCTGTCTGCCACCCATGACCGCTCCGTACGTTGTAAGGCGGCCCGCCGGAGAAGCCTGCGGGGGACGGGCTCCTGACGGGGATCGCTCCGCGACCAGGCAACTACTATCAGCGACGAACAGCAGGTGGCGGGCGGCTCGCCACAACCCGCGCGATTCTTGCCGGACGGTGGAGCCCGCGACGAAGGGCCGGCCGGTCCACCGGGACGGACCTCCGGGTGACACGGACGGGCCCGCCCCCGGTGCGCCCGGGGGCGGGCCCGTTCCCGCCGTGCGCGGGGCGGCCGGGGAGCCGTCCGGCGCGTGGGGGACAATGGACGCCATGTCCCGACGTCGTTCCGCTCCCCGCGCCGCAGCGCCGCGGCTGCTGCCCTCCTCCCCCTGCCCGTGCGGCCTCTCCGCCGGCTACGGCGACTGCTGCGGCCGGCTGCACCGGGGCCAGTCGACGGCCACCACCGCCGAGTCCCTGATGCGCTCCCGGTTCAGCGCCTTCGCCGCGCAGGACGAGGCGTACCTGCTGCGCACCTGGCACCCGGACACCCGGCCCGCGGAGGTCGACTTCGACCCGGGGCTGCGCTGGACCGCGCTGGAGGTGGTCGCCACCACCGAGGGCGGCGCGTTCCACGCGCAGGGCACGGTCGCCTTCCGGGCCCACTGGACCGAGGGCGGCGAGGAGGGCGTGCTCACCGAGAACAGCCGCTTCGTGCGGCACGAGGGCGCCTGGGTGTACCTCGACGCCCTCTCGCTCGGCTGAACCGCCCGGCCCCGAGCCACCGCCCGCCCCCCGAGCCACCCGGACCGCGGCCGCCGGGTGGCCTCGGCGGGTGGCCCCTGCCGACAGGTGCTACAGGTAGTCGTCCAGCCGGGCCAGGGCGAAGCCCTGCGCGGTGACGTCGTTGACGACCTTGCGCAGCAGGTCCGGCATGGAGGCCTTCCAGATGTCGGTGCCCCGGAAGTGGGTCAGGATGATGTCGCCCGGATGCAGCTGCTGGTCGTCGTAGCGCCATTCCATGTGGTCCGGGAAGGCCTCCTCGTTCCACAACGGCACCGCCTCCACCCCGCAGGAGGCCGCGGCGCGCAGGGTGTCGTCGTTGTACTCGCCGTACGGCGGACGGAACAGCCGGGGACGGACACCGATCTGCTGCTCCAGCTGGTCCTGCTGGTTGCAGATCTCCTGGCGCTGGGTCTCGTAGTCCAGCACCTTCAGGTTGCGGTGGTTGATCGTGTGGTTGTTGATCTCCACGCCGTGGGCGTGCAGGTCCCGGAAGTAGCCGTAGTTCTCGCGGGCGAGGTAGTCGGAGACGTACGTGCTGAGCGGGATGCCCAACTCCTCGGCCATCCGTGAGAACTCGGGGTCCTTCTCGGCGCCGTCGTCGACGGTCAGGAAGACCACCTTGTCGTCGGTCGGGACCCGGTAGACGACGGGCGGACGGCCCTCCGCGAGCTTGACTCCCTGCCCCTGGGTGAGCGCGGGCCTGGTCGCCGGGCGCGGCGGGGCCTTCAGGGACGGGCGTTCCAGTCCCCAGCGCTGCGCGGTCTCCACCGCGGCGCGGGCGGCCACCTCCTGACGGGCCGTGGCCTCGCCGCCGCTCTGCTCCTCCTTGCGGGCCAGGCCGGGCAGCTGCGGCCGCTCCACGGGCGGGGCGCCCGCGCGGGCGGGGCCCTCGGCGGCCTGTACCGCTGCGGCACCTTCCGGAGCCGCGGCGGCTTCGGCGGCGGGCGCCGCGTTCGCGTCGGCGGCCGGGGCGGGCTTCGGTCGGGCGGGAGCGGCCGGACCGGCGCAGCCGGCGAGGACGGCGGAGAGGCAGACGGTGGCCAGCAGGCCGGTCCGTACGCCGCTCCGGCGCTGCTGATTCCCCCTCAGATCCCCACTAATACGACAACCTGATGGTCTGTTCATAGCTGCACTGCTCCCCCGCCGCGCACCACCGCCAATCCCCACGTCACCCGCGCGGGGCAACGACGCACCGGAGCCTTGCCGTTCCTTTGCCCGGGCGGCGGCCGACCGGACGGACGACCGGGGTGGACCAGGGCGGTCGGGGTGGAGCAGAGGCGGTTCGAGCCGGGCCGGACCGGGCCGCCGGAAAACCGATTGCGGGGGCGGCGCCATGAAGTGGATCATGCGCGCATGACCGACACCGCGCCCCGCAGCTCCGCCCCCTGGACCGTCGCCACCGCCGACGTGACCGCCCCCGAGGCCCTGGACCTGCTGCGCGAGTACTACTACGACGTGGCCAACCGCTACTACCGCCTGCACTTCGACCGGGAGGGCACCCCCGAGGAGCTGGAGTCCGGCCTGGCCGGCTCCCCCAGCGACGACCTCGCCGCCCCGGACGGCCTGTTCCTGATCGGCCGTCACGACGGCGTCGCCCACTCCTGCGCCGGCCTGCGGCGGCTCGACGCCACCACCGCCGAACTCACCCGCGTCTTCGTCCGCCCCGGCCTGCGCGGCACCGGCGGCGGCGCCGAACTGCTGGCCGCCGTCGACCGGGCCGCCCGCTCCCTTGGTGCGGACCGGATCGTCCTCGACACCCGCCTCGACCTGACCGAGGCCCGCGCGCTCTACCTGCGCAACGGGTACCGGGAGATCCCCGCCTACAGCAGCGGCCCGTACGCCGAGATCTGGTACGGGAAGGACCTCACCGCCCTTGCGCGGTAGGCGGGTTGGGCCCGGCTACCCGGCACTCGCCGGGGCGTGGGACGGCGGCCCGTCCGTCAGGGCGGCCGCGAGTTCGGCCGCCGAGGGCGGGTTGGCGCCCGGGCGGGCGACGGTCAGCGCGGCCGCCGTCACCCCGTGGGTGAGGCAGACCGCGAGGTCGGCGCCGACCGTGCGGGCGTGCAGGAAGGCGGCCATGAAGGAGTCGCCGGCACCCACGGTGTCGGCGACCGGCACCCGGAGGGCCGCGGCCTCGGCGTGTCCGCCCCCGGCGGTGCGGGCGAACGCGCCCTCGGCCCCGAGGGTGACCGCGACCACGGCCGGGCCGAGGGCCAGCCAGCGCTCGACGACCGCCTCGGGCCGCTCGCCCGGGTAGAGCCAGGCGAGGTCCTCGTCGCTGGCCTTGACCAGGTCGCTCAGCGCCACCCAGCGCTCGACCCGGCGGACGGACTCGGCCCGGTCGCCCATCAGCGCCGGGCGCACGTTCGGGTCGTAGCTGATCCGCGCCCGCCCGCGCCAGCGCTCGACCAGCGCCAGCACCGAACCCGCGCCGGGCTCGGTGACCGCCGCGATCGAGCCGAGGTGGATCGCGGCGGGCGGCTCGGCGAGTTCGGTCGGCGGGAGCGTCCAGCGGATGTCGAAGGTGTAGCGGGCCCGCCCCTGCCCGTCCAGCTCCACCACCGCCGAGGGCGTCCGGGCGACCTCGGCCGCCCGCACCCGCACACCCGCCGACTCCAGGTGCCGCCGGATCAGCCGGCCGTTGGCGTCCGGCCCCAGTTCGGTGAGCAGCACGGCCGGGCGGCCCAGCCGGGCCAGGCCGTAGGCGACGTTCGCGGGGCTGCCGCCGGGGTGCACCCGGTCCGGCTCCGCACCCGATCGGACGATGTCGGCCACGCACTCGCCGATCACCAGAACGGGTGAAGCTGGGCTGGTCACGGCGGCTCCTGGCATCCGGTACGCGGGCGTCGTCAGAGCCGCCAGCCTACGGGGTGCGGCCGGGCACGCGGTGCCGGGGCAAGAGAGTACGGCCGCCGGACCTGGCCAGGTTTTCCGACGGCCGTGGATCGTCCGTCAGGGGACGATGCACTCCTCACGGTAGACCGCGTGCGGCGGCCGCGCCATCACTCTGGGCCGTCCGGGGGACCACGGGGTGTCATCGAAGCGCACCGATCGCGCCCGGGCCCTGCGGCAGTCCACTAACATCCGTGGCCGGGCTCCCCGTTCCGGCGGCTCCCGACCTCTCCCCCGCTCCCGCTCGTGAAGTGCGGTGATCACCCTTGTTCAGGCCCCGCGCCGGTCTCCTTCCCTCGCTCGTGCTCAGCGCGGTCGTGCTCTCCGCGAGCGTGCCGACGGCCGGCGCCGCCGACGGGCCGGGCGATCCGGTCTTCCCCTCGCTCGGGAACACCGGGTACCGGGCACTCCGGTACGACCTGGCCCTCGACTACCGGGCCGGGACCAGGACGGTGGACGGCACGGCCGTGATCACCGTACGGCCGGACCGCGCCCTCGCCCGGCTGGAGCTGGACGCGCTCGGGCTGACCGTGCGCAGCGTCCGGGTCGACGGACGGCCGGCGGACTTCGCGGCCCACGACGAGAAGCTGACGGTCACCCCGGCCGGGCGGTTCCTGCCGGGCGCCGTCACCCGGCTCACCGTCGAGTACAGCGCCGATCCCCGTGCCGCGCTGCCGCACACCGGCTGGGTCCCCACCCCGGACGGCTTCGCGGTGGCCGGCCAGCCCAACAGCGCGCACACCGTCTTCCCGTGCAACGACCACCCGGGCGACAAGGCCCGGTTCACCATCGCGGTGACCGCCCCGGACGCTCTCCTCGGCGTGGCCAACGGCGAGTTGACGGCCACCGAGCGGCTGGGCGACGGCCGCACCACCCGCCGGTACGTCTCCCGCGAGCCGATGGCCACCGAACTGGTCCAGGTCTCGGTCGGCGACTACACCGTGCGCGAGCGCACCGGCCCGCACGGCCTGCCCCTGCGCGACGTCGTGCCGACCGCCCGCGCCGCCGAGCTGGAGCCCGCACTCGCCCTCACCCCCGGCCAGCTCGTGTGGGCGGAAGCCCACCTGGGGCGGTTCCCGTTCGAGGTGTACGGGATCCTGCCGGTCAACACGGACGACCCGGCCGCGTTCGCCTTCACCGGCCTGGAGACCCAGACGCTCACCCTGTACAAGCCGAACTTCCTGCGGCAGGCGGAGCCGGCGATCGGCTCGCACATGATGCACGAGCTGGTCCACTCCTGGTTCGGCAACAGCGTCTCCCCCGCCCGGTGGTCCGACCTCTGGCTCAACGAGGGCCACGCCGACTTCTACGGGCTGATGTACCGCTACGAGCGCGGGTGGCCGGACGCCTGGGGCCACACCACGCTGGTCGACCGGATGCGCTACGTCTACGGGCTGGGCGACCAGTGGCGGCACGACTCCGGGCCGGTCGCCTCCCCCACCGCCGCCGACCTCTTCGACAGCCAGCGGTACACCGGCGGCGCTCTGGTGCTGTTCGCGCTGCGGGAGAAGGTCGGGGCGGAGGCCTTCGACCGGATCGAGCGCACCTTCCTGGGCACCCACAGGTACGGGAACGCGAGCACCGAGGACTACGTGCGGACGGCCTCCGCGGTGTCCGGGCAGGACCTGCGCGGCTTCCTCCACGACTGGCTGTACGGGCTGCGGACACCGCCGATGCCGGGGCATCCGGACTGGGTGGTGGGCCCGGTCGGCCCGACGGGGGCGGTGCCGGCGGTTCCGGCCGCGCCGGGCGCTGCGGGGGTGGCGGTTCCCGGGTCATCGGCCTGGGAGCGTGGGGCCGCAGGGGCGGGCGGGCCCGGGGTGGCGCGGGGCTCCGGAACGCTCTGACGGCGCGGCTGGGGCTGCTGGTGCACGCCCGGCGCGCCGCCGTGCGTCCGGTCGCCCCGTACGCGCCCCTGACCGGCAGGGGCGGGTGGGGCCATGGTGGTTCCCACGGCCCGCCCGCCGCCCGGCAGAGTCCCGGTCGGTTCGCGGGCCGTCCAACCTTTCCGGACACTCCCGCCGCGGGCCCGCGGCAGGTCCGGGCCGTAACCCTTCCGGCGCAGCGTCGTTGGACCGGCCATGAAGAAGCGCAGCATGCTCGCCGTTGCCTCGCTCGCCGTTGGTGTCGTGGCCTCCCTCACCGCGCCGAGTGCGCACGCCAGTGCCGTGGGCGGGCAGGAGGGACTGCCCGGGCCGCTGAGCAGCGCTCCGGACGTGGTGCCCGGGCAGGTCGGTGACGCGGGCGGCGTCCTCGGGGACGCCACCGGCTATGTGACCGGGTCGGCGAACGGCCTGGTGGCGGCCACTCCCGCGTAGTCCGGCGCCCACCGCCCACCACCCCGGTCACGGTTCAGGACATCGGGGCTCCGAGGTCCTGGGTCCAGTAGGGGGTGCCGGTGGAGCTGGTGGCGAAGCCGACGCCGATGTCCTTGAATCCGCAGTCGAGCATGTTGGACTGGTGGATTCCGCCGTCCATCCAGCGGGCGAAGACGGCGGCCGGGGTGGTCGGGCCCCGGTCGAGGTTCTCGCCCCACTGGGACCAGCGGTAGCCGGCGGCGGTGATCCGGGCCTCGGTGCGGACGCCATCCGGGTTGACGTGGTCGAAGAAGCCGCGGGTGGCCATGTCGTCCGCGTGCTTCTGGGCCGTGCCGTGCAGCCGGGGGTCGATCCGCAGCGGGGCGCAACCCGCCCTGGCGCGTTCGGCGTTGACCAGGTCCACCAGCTGGCGTTCCGGGTTGGGCTGCGGTGTCGCGGCGGCGGTGCGGGTCGCGGTGGGCGTCGGTGCGGGCGTCGCCGTCGCCGTCGGGCTCTCCGCGGGCAGCGGGGTCGGCTCGGGGACGGCGGCAGCGGGTGCGGCGGCGGCCGTCGGGGTGTCCGGTGCCGCGGCCGGAGCGGTGGGCTCGGGTGCCGCCGGCTGCGGGGGTTCGGCCTGCGGCCAGACCAGGGCCAGGGTGGTCACCGCGACCGCCGCGGCCGCCCCGCTCGCCAGGACGGCCTTGCGGGCCGCGGTGCCGGCCCAGCCGCCGTGCCCTCCCGCATGCGCCCCGGCACCGGCGTGGGCCCCGGCCCCCGCTCCGGTGGAGGCTCCCGTTCCGGTGGCGGCCGCCGAGGAGACGACGGCGGCCGCGGTGTGCTGGAAGTGCAGCAGCACGGGCCAGTCGAGCGGGATCGGCACCAGGGCGAGGCCGGCCAGCAGTCCCTCCGCCGGGAAGAGGTCCCGGCCGAGGCCGTCGCAGTCGGCGCAGTCGCGGATGTGGCGGGCTATGCGCTTGCGCCAGACCGAGTTCGGGGTGCCGTCGAAGCCCGCGGTGAGCTCGGTCAGTCCGGGGCAGCGGGGGTAGGCGCAGAGCGCGCGGACGACGATGCGGCCCGCTTCGAGCTGCTTCTTCATCCGCTGTACGCGCACGGCGGTGTGCTGCGGGCTCAGGTCGAGGGCGTCGGCGAGTTCGGCCCGGGTCAGTTCGCCGGCGGCCTCCAGCCACCAGAGGGCGAGCAGTTCCCGGTCGTCCGGGTCCAGCCAGCGGGTGGCCTCGGCCACCTCGCGGCGCTGGCCGGACAGGCCGAGGCGCAGGATGGTGAGGTCCGTGAAGTCGGCCCGGGGGTCGGCGACCTCCCAGGTCTCGTCCAGCCCGCCGACGGTCGGCTGCTGCTGGCCCGCGGCGTGCCGGCGGCGCACCTGGTTCATGGTGATGGCGACCAGCCAGGACCGGAAGGACTCGGGGTCGCGGAGCCCGTCCAGGCCGTCCAGGGCGCGGATCATGGTCTCCTGCGCGACGTCGTCCACGTCGGCGTGGCCGCCGAGGGCACGGCCGGCCACGTTGTAGACGAGCGGCAGCCAGGCGGCGACCAGCGCCTCCTGGGCCTGCCGGTCACCTGCCTGCGCCGCTAGCACCAGGGTGGTCCCGGTCCTGTTCTGCACATCAGCGTTCATGGTCCGCACTCCGTCTTGCCGTGTATCCGTCCGCCGCTGCCTCCTCGGAGACCCGTGTGGAGTGATCAGATAACAACAATGTGCACGGAATCGGAAAATCGGTCCGGACTACTCGGCCCGAGCCGGAGCCCGGACCGGCCGGGCCAGGCCGGACCGGGCCAGGCCGGACCGATTCACGCCGGGGACGCGAACACCTGGGTCCACCACGGACCGTTGACGCCGGTCCGCACGCCCACGCCGAGCTGCTTGAACGAGCAGTTGAGGATGTTGGCCCGGTGGCCGGGGCTGTTCATCCAGGAGTTCATCACGTCGGCCGGGTCCTTCTGGCCGCGGGCGATGTTCTCGCCCCAGGTGCTCCAGCTGTAGCCGGCCGCCTCGATCCGGTGGTCGGCGTGGTAACCCTCGGGGCTGGCGTGGTCGAAGTAGTTGCGGTTGGCCATGTCGTCGCTGTGCGCCTGGGCGGCGCTCGCCAGCCGGGGCTCGGCGCTGACCGGCCCGCAGCCGGCCTTGCTGCGCTCGACGTTGACCAGGTCCACGACCTGCTGGGCGTACGACGGAGCCGCGCCGCCGCCCGCCGGCGGGGGCGCGGTGGGCCGCTTGGGCGGGAACGGGAAGCCGCCGGTGGCGGCCCGGGCGGCGTTCGAGGCCGCCTTGGGCGCGGAGGCCGTGGGGGCGGGCGCGGCGTTCGGGGCGGCGGTGGCCGCGGCCGCCGGGGAGGCCGGAGCGGTCGTGGTCGGCGTGAGCGAGGTGCTCGGAACGGCCGCCGGGTCGGTGGCGGTGGGGGTGGCCGGGGGAAGGACGTCCGGGTTCGTCCCGCCGGCGCCGGGCACCTGGATGCCCTCGCGCGTGCCCAGCTCCGCGGAGATCAGCATGTCGGCGGAGAGCGACTGGGCCGCCGTGTCCCGGTCGGTCTGCTTGCCGCCGTACGCCGCGTAGCCCGCGCCGGCCAGCGCGGCGAACAGCCCGGTGCCGGCCACGGCCGCGACGACCGCGGTGACCGGCACGATCCCGCCGCGCCGACGCGCCCGCCGGCCCCGCCCGGTGTGCCGCTCGGCAGCCCGCCGTGCCGCCCGGCCGCCGGAGCGGCCGCCGGCTCCACTCCCGTTGTCGCTGCCGGCGCCGCCTCCGCTCGCCGGGAGGATGGTCGTCCTGTCGTCGCTGTTCACGTGGCCACGCTTTCTGTTCCGGGTCGACTGGTCGGGTGTCGACACATGGGAGACCTCCCGGCCGGGCGCCGATAACAGAAACTCCGAACGAATGTCCGGCGGTCGGGCCGCGGCCTCAGCCGACCGGTGCCTCCGGGGCCATGTCGTAGGTGAGGAACCTGGTCCGTACGGCGACCTTGTCGTATTTTCCACGGGCCCGGTAATTGTCCTCGGAGGTGATCCAGCGGACGGTGTTCCAGCCGCGTTCCGCCGCGATTTCCCGCAGCCGGCCCAACAGCGCGTCCACCGCGCCGCCGCCCCGGACCTCCGGTGCCACGAACAGATCGTCCAGGAAGCACCCGACGGCCCCGTGCAGAGGTCGCGCGAACGGCCGGTAGTGCGCGAGGCCGACCGGCCTACCGTCGCCGTCCCGCACCAGGAGCCCCGCCACCTCGTGCCCCGGGTCCATCAGCCAGGACCAGACCAGCTCGGCCTTCTCCTCCGGAACCGGGACCCGGTAGAACTCGCCGTACCCCCGGAACAGTTCGCGCCAGGCCTCGAAGTCGCCGGCCTCGGGCGCGCCGACGCTCCAGCGGGTCGTGGGGGTGTCGCTCATCTCGGTCTCCATCACTCGGAAGGCAGTGCGGGCCCTCAGCATGACGCCCCGTCGCCCCGTCGCTGATCACCGGCCCGGCCAAGAGCACCCGCCCCCTGCGCCATCGCGGCGCCTTGCGGCGACGGGCGCTCGGTGCCGCGCGGGAGGGGCGGCGGGAGGGCGGGGGTCGTGGCCCCGCCCGGATCAGACGGAAGAACAGGGCCCTGCGTTCGCGCCGGACCCGGGGGGGTCGGGCGCGCTCCCCTTCAGCGCGTCGGCGAGGAGCAGCAGCAACCGCACGACGTCCTCGGGCGTGGCGTCGACGGCCGCACGCGCCCGACCGCCAGCTGAGCACGCCCGTCGGGACGGCCCTGCCCGGGGCCGGCCTGCCTCGCGGCGATCGCCGACGACGGCATCGACCACCCGGAGTGGGAGCCCGGCCCCATCGAGGTGCGCGTCCACGGCGACGCCGCGGTCGTCCGCTACCGGGCCACCCCGGAGGTCGTCTTCCACGGCATCGCCGTACCGAGGGAGCAGTACTGGCGCACCGACACCTACGAGAGGACCGACGGCCGGTGGCAGGTGGTGCGGTCCCGGGCCGACGCGATCCGGTGGACGGCCGCCCGGGCCCCGGGACGACGCGCTCCGCCGCAGCCCGGCGCGCCCCGGGAGCGCCGGCCGTGGTGCGGGGCCGGCGGCCGGGGCGGATGCTGAGGGGGGTGGAGGTGGTGCTGTGGCGGGGTTGCTGCGGCTGGCGTCGGTGTCGCGGGAGGTCGCGGCGGAGGCCGGACGGCGGGCGAAGACGGAGTTGTTGGCCGGTTGTCTGCGGGACCTGGGGCCGGTGGAGGGGGCGGCGGCGGTCGCCCTGCTGTCCGGGGAGTCGCAGCGGCTGCGGACCGGGATCGGGCCCGCGGCGCTGCGGGGGCTGCCGGAGCCGGCGGCGGAGGCCTCGCTCGGGGTCCGGGAGGTGGAGCGGGAGCTGGAGCTGATCGCGAGGGTGCACGGGGCGGGGGCCCAGGCGGAGCGGCGGCGCTTGTTGCACGGGCTGTTCGCGCGGGCGACCGCCGTGGAGCAGGGGTTCCTGCGGGCGGTGCTGGTCGGGGACCTGCGGCAGGGGGCGCTGGACGCGGTGGTGGGGGACGCCGTGGCGCGGGCGGCCGGGGTGCCGGCGGCGGCGGTGCGGCGGGCGTTGATGTTCCGGGGGTCGGCCCGCGCGGTGGCGCAGGCCGCGCTGACCGGTGGGCAGCCGGCGCTCGCGGCGTTCCGGCTGGAGGTGGGACGGGCGGTGCGGCCGATGCTGGCCGCCTCGGCGCCGGACGTGGCCACCGCGCTGGAGCGCACCGGCCCGGCCGCGGTGGAGTGGAAGCTGGACGGCGTCCGGGTGCAGGTGCACCGGGAGGGCGGGGAGGTCGCGGTGTTCACCCGCGGCCTGGAGGACATCACCGCCCGCGTCCCCGAGGTGACCGAGGCCGCGCTGGCGCTGCCGCTGCGCTCGGCGGTGCTGGACGGTGAGGCGATCGCGCTCGGCCCGGACGGCCGGCCGCGCCCCTTCCAGGAGACCGCCGCACGCACCGCCTCCCGGCGGGAGCCGGACCGGCTGCGTGCCGAAGTCCCGCTCGACGCCTACTTCTTCGACCTGCTGCACCGGGACGGCGAGGACCTGGTGGACCGTCCCGGCCGGGAGCGCTGGGCGGCGCTGGCCGAGGCGGTGCCGGACGGCCTGCGGCCGGCCCGCGTCGAGACCGGGGACCGCGACCGGGCGCTGGCCTTCTTCCGGGAGACGCTGGCGCTCGGCCACGAGGGCGTGCTGGTGAAGGATCCGGCGGCCCCGTACGCGGCCGGGCGGCGCGGCGCGGGCTGGATCAAGGTCAAGCCCCGGCACACCCTGGACCTGGTGGTGCTGGCCGCCGAGTGGGGCAGCGGGCGGCGGCGCGGCTTCCTCAGCAACCTGCACGTGGGCGCCCGGGCGGCGGGCGAACCGGGGCTGGGCCCGTGGGTGATGCTCGGCAAGACCTTCAAGGGCCTGACCGACGAGACGCTCGCCCGGCAGACCGCCGAACTGCTGGCCCGGGAGACCGGGCGGGACGCCTGGACGGTGCGGGTCCGACCGGAACTGGTCGTCGAGATCGCCTTCGACGGGGTGCAGCGCAGCTCCCGCTATCCGGCCGGTCTCACCCTGCGGTTCGCCCGGGTGGTGCGCTACCGGCCGGACAAGAGCGCCGACGAGGCCGACACCGTCGCGACCGTACGGGAGATCGCCGCCGCCGAGGGGCTGTGAGCCGCTGGCGAAGGGCGGTGGGCCGTCGTCGAGAGGCGGTGAGCCGTCGCCGAAGGGCCGCGTGCCGGGCCGGATCCGGGCCGGCTCAGGTGCCGGTGGCTGCGGGGCGCGCACTTGTCACCACGGCGTCAATTCAAACCTGGTTCACCGCCCGGAGGCTCCGACGGGAGCCGAATCGGCCATTCTCGGTGATCCCGCCACCGCGCCCTCCGTGGACGGAGCAGCGCCGGTTAGGTTGGCAATGACAACGAGAGGCGGCCGCCGGGCAGCCGGCGGCGCACTGGCGAGAGGTGCCCGACCATGCGGGTGAATGTCGACCGGGACCGCTGCTGCAGCTCCGGGATGTGCGTCACGAACGTTCCCGAGGTCTTCGACCAGGACGACCACGACAGCCTGGTGAGACTCCGTCAGACCTCGTTCCGGCCGGACCAGTTCGACGATCTCAGACTGGCCGCCCAGCTCTGCCCGGGCGGCGCGATCACCGTGGTCGAGGACGGGCCCGCACAGGCCGAGTAGGCCGAGGCCGGGCCGTTCCGGACACCGCGACGGCCCCCCGACGGACGTCCGGTCACCACACCACCCCCACCGGAGAACCATCGCGACGCAAGGAGACCCCGCCTTGACGAGCACGCCCATCGTCCCCGCCGTCCCGCTTCCGGCCCGGCACTCCGCCGGCTGCCCGTTCAACCCGCCGCCCGCGTACACCGAGGCCGCCGCGAGCGCCCCGCTGACCCGCGGCGATCTGCCCGGCGGCGATTCCTGCTGGCTGGCCACCGGCTACGCCGAGGTCCGCACCATCCTCTCCGACCGCCGGTTCAGCGCCGACATACGCCACCCCTCCTTCCCGCTGCTGGTCGCCGGCGACCGGGAGCAGATCACCGCCACCCCGAGCTTCCTGAACCTGGACGACCCCGAGCACGCCCGGCTGCGCCGCATGGTCACCGGGGACTTCCTGGTCAAACGGGTCCAGGCGATGCGCCCGGACATCCAGCGGATCGTGGACGAGGCGCTGGACACGATGACCGATGGCCGCACCGAGGCCGACCTGGTCGCCGACTTCGCGCTGCCCGTCCCCTCCCTGGTGATCTGCCTGCTGCTCGGCGTCCCCTACGAGGACCACGAGTTCTTCCAGCGCGTCGGCCGGACGCTGCTCAGCAACGCCAGCAAGGTCGAGCAGCGCCTGGCGGCCCGGGACGAGATGCTGGAGTACCTGGAGGGGCTGGCGACCCGCAAGCGGGCGGAGCCGCGGGACGACATCATCAGCCGGCTCGCCGTCCGGGACGACCTCACCCCGCGCGAGGTCGCCAGCACCGGCATCCTGCTGCTGATCGCCGGGCACGAGACGACCGCGAACATGATCTCGCTCTCCACCGCCCTGCTGCTGGACCGGCCCGAGCAGATCGCCAGGCTGGCCGACCCGGCCGCCCTGCCCGGCGCGGTGGAGGAACTGCTGCGCCACCTCACCATCGTCCACACCGGGGTGGCCCGGGTGGCCCTGGAGGACGTGGAACTGGGCGGCACCACGGTCCGCGCCGGGGAGGGCGTGATCGCGATGCTCTCCACCGCCAACCGGGACGAGGAGGTGTTCGGCGGCGCCGACCGGCTGCCGGTGGACGAGCTGGACCTGGGCCGGGACGCCCGGCGGCACCTGGCCTTCGGCTTCGGCGTGCACCAGTGCCTCGGCCAGCCGCTCGCCCGCGCCGAGCTGCAGATCGCGCTGGCCACGCTGTTCCGGCGGCTGCCCGGGCTGCGGCTGACCGTCCCCCGCAGCGAGCTGGTGTTCCGCACCGAATCGTTCATCTACGGCATGCGGTCACTGCCCGTCACCTGGTGACGACCGGGTGAGGTCCGGGCGAGGTCCGCGGAGGCCCGCCGGGTCACCCGGCTGGCCCCGACGCCGGGGCGGAGGCAGGCTGGAGGGGCGAAGAGACACCTCCGGTCCTGCCGCGCCCGCGACCCGGCGCGCCGGGACCGGCCGAGGAGACGGAGCCCGCGATGACCGACATGAGCGACCGGTCCAAGGTGAGCACCGAGGACGACGAGGACGTCCGCGCCGCTGACCCCGAGGAGGGCATCCCCTCGATGCAGAACCTGCACGCCCAGGACACCTCCCGGGCGGAGGGCGCCCCCATGCTGGACGAACCCGGCCAACCCGACTGAATCGTCCGCCGTACCGACTCGACCGCCCGGTGGGACCGGGCGGTCGCCGCGACCGCGGGTGTCGCTGCTCCGGCGGCGGGCCACCCGCGGGGGAGGATAGGCGCATGACCGAACACGACCAAGGCAACCGCCAGGCCCGGCCGTCCGCGGACCCGCGCACGTCGTGGGCGACCTGGACCACCCAATCGATCATCAGCGGCCCCGGTGGGGTGACCACCACCGAGGTCGGCCCCATCTCCGGCGACCTCACCGTGCACACCACCTGGGTGGACGGCGAGGCGAGGCTGACCGTCCAGTACACCGGCGCGCTGGACTGGTACACGGTCGCCGGCAGCCCGGTGCCGGCACACGACGAGAGCACCGCGCGGGCGGTCCACCAGGCGATGGTGAACGGCGTCAAGGCCGGCCGGGGCGCGGGTGCCCC
>NZ_JBHVJT010000128.1:0-14499 GCF_042798815.1 Kitasatospora sp. NPDC057738
CCGGGGGCCGGACAGGGACCACCGGAGTGACCCACGAGGGCCTGCGCCCGCGCGATACGCGCGAGCACAGGCCCTCGCGCCGTCTCCACCACCCCCGACAGGTTCACCGGGCACCACGCCCGCCGCCGTCCCGGTCGTCCCGGTCGTGCCCGACCGGCGTCAGTGGCCGCACCCGCAGCGCCGGAAACCGAAGTCGAGGGTGTGGTCGTTCTCGCCCGGCCCGCCGGTGGTCAGCGCCCGCTCGGGATACCTTCCCCCGGGCGGGACGACGCCCTTGGAGTTGACGAAGGGGTCCTCGCCGACGTCGTGCCTGGTGGGCACCCACCGGTACAGCGGACCGCCCTCGGCGTAGTCGGACGGGTTGTCCAGCCGGATCGTGTACCCGGTGTGCGGCCGGAGGCCGCCGTCCACGTTCGAGTCGTCGAAGTAGTACTCGCCGCGCGCCGTCGTCCCCGCCGTGCCGACCAGCCGGCCCGCCCCGTCGTACAGGTGGACGGTGACGCCCGCCGCGGGGAGCTGGCCCGGCTGCTGCAGGCCCGTGCGCTCGGGGTCGTACCAGACCCGGTTGCCGATCTGCAGCGGCGCCCGGTCGCAGAGCACCTCCAGGTCGCCCATCGAGGCGCCCTTGCCGAACGGCGCGGGGACGTTCGCCGGGTTGAGCCGCAGCCCGACCCTCGGGTCCTGCCGGCCGTCCGCCCGCTGGACGAAGGCCGTGCCGTAGCCGAAGGCCGTGTCGTTGGGGTCGAACCCGGAGGTCCCGATGGTGGTCTCGACCTTGGACAGCGCCATTCCGGCGTAGGCCGCGTTGTGGTGGAAGCCCATCCGGCTGGTGTCGAAGAAGCGGGTGCCCCGGGGCGAGAGACCGCAGCCGTTGTTGGTGTCCAGCACGTAGGCGCCGTTCGCCGGGCAGGCCTTGTTCAGGTCGCCGCCCGACAGCACCTCGCCGACCGCGGCGCCCGCCGCCGCCTGGCCCGTCGCCCGGTCGGCGAGGCGGTCGCGGAAGGCCAGCAGCATCGAGCCGTCCGCCTCGAAGCCGACCTCGCCCAGCTCCGGCTCCGGCTGGGCGCGGTAGCCGGAGCAGGCCTGGCCGTTCTGCGTGGTCGGGTAGGTGTCCGTCCACGGGAACCAGCCCGCGCCGTCGCACGGGCCCGCGCCGACGGTCGACCGGCGCGGGTAGTCCAGCGGCTGGTCCAGCACGGCCGGCCCGAACCGGCCGGTGGCCGGGTCGAAGGGCAGCACGACCGCCCGCAGGTCCGACACCGCGCCCGTCGACTCGCCCGAGCAGACGCCGCCGAGGTAGCCGGTCCCGTCCTGCAGGCCCAGACCGAAGGGTCGCCAGTCCGCCGCCGAGGCACAGCCCGGTTCCGGGACGGGGTAGACGGCCTTCGGCGCCGCCGCGGTCGCCGCGGTGGCGTCGTAGCGGTACAGCCGACGGTCGTTGAGGTTGACGACGAACAGGTCCCTGCCGTCGTCCGTCACCTTGAGCCCGCCGAGGCTCTCCTTGCCCGGAACCGCCAGGAACGCGTCGTCCGCGCCCGGCCCGTGCGCGGTGCCCCCGGCGTCCGGGACGGTGGTGAACAGCGTGGTGCTGTTCCGCGCCAGGTCGGTCACGTAGATCCCGCCGGAGCCGCCCGGGCCGTAGCCCGTGGTGCGCTTGGCCGCCGCCGAGGAGAACACCCGCCGGTCGGCCCGGTTCCACGCGATGCCGAACAGGGTGCCGGTCTGCGCGTCGGTGGCGATGTCCGTGACGTTCACGTCCACGCCGTCCTGGCCGCGCGCACCGTACGGGAACGACACCAGCGTGCGCTGCGCACCGCCTCCCCACGTGGTGTTCTGGCAGGTCGTCACCAGGGGGGCGTTCCTCTGGCAGTAGTCGCCGGGGCTCCACAGCCCGGTGGTGTACGAGACGTTCGCGCCGTCGGAGAGGTCGACGAACTCCTCGTTGGAGCTCAGCAGGTTGGGCGCGCCGTCCAGCCCCTGCCGCGAGGCGAAGGCGGGGAACAGCACGCCCGGCTTCGGATTCACCACCCGCACCCGGTACTTGCCGCCGTGGTCCCGGCGCGGCGGCGGCGCCAGCGTCACCGTCCCGTCGGCCGCCGTGGTGCCCTCGACCCGGACCCGGTCCCCGCCGGTGAGCGTCACCCGCACACCCGCCAGCCCCGGCTCCAGCGCGGGCGTCCACGCGCCCGAGGCGTCCACGGCCCGGACCACCCGGACCGTCACCGCCCCGTCCGCGCCCTGCGGGAACGCCGGCGGTGCCGTCAGCAGCCCGCTGCCGGTCAGCGCGACGGCGAGCACCGCGGCCCGCGCGATCCACGTCCTTCGTCCTCTCGTCCCCACCTGGGCCCCACTCTCATGATCGGCGGGCAGACGCCCGATCCCGACAGGGCCCCCAGGAGAGCGGCAACCGGTCGTGCACGTCCCGGTTTCGGGGCACGTTCACCGGCGCGTGTGACGCGGAACGGGCCGGAAATCGCATCAAGTTCGGATACCGCTCCGTGAGTTCGCATGCGACCCGAGGCGGCGGGGGCGTGTGCCGGTGTCGCCGGGGGAGTGCGGCGGGTCACCCGAGGTCGAAGGTGTTCGGCAGGCCGAGGCGGTAGCGGGCCTCGTCGACCAGCTTGAGCGGCTCCAGCTCCGGGGGCCGGAAGAGCCCCCAGACCCGGCAGCGGCCGGCGCTCGAACCGTCCGCGTCCAGCAGGGCGTTGACGGCGCGCCGCGCGGACTCGTTGGCGCCCTCCATGGTCGCCAGGTCGACGTCGGTGCGGACGTAGTCGCCGGCCAGGAAGAAGTTGCCCACCGCGGTCGCGGCGGAGGGCCGGTCGTAGAGCGTTCCGGCCGGGTGGACCAGCAACTGCTCGCGGTTGGCCGGCGCCGGCCCGCCCAGACCGGTGACGGCCGGGTCGAGGAACCACCCGTGCACGTCCGCGTCCGCCGGCCACCCGCCGCCCGGCCGCTCGAAGGCCCGCCGGCACTGCGCCCAGACCTCGCGGGCCACCTCCTCGCGAGTGCACTCCTTGGCCGTCCGGCCGTACAGGATCCCGGGCCGGTCCCACTCCGAGACGCAGACCGAGAGGCAGTCGCGCACCGTACCGTCGCCGTACGCGGCCGCGAAGTCCCGGTCCCAGAACTGCGCCTGGCCGACCGCGGTGAGCGACCACGGGGAGTCCAGGCAGACGGCGTGGCCGTGCACCAGCCGCACCGGGCGGCGCAGGTAGAACTGGATGCCCGTCATCCAGTCCGTGCCGATCGCGTCGCAGCGCGCCAGCCGGGGATCGGCGGCGCGCAGCCCCGGGCCCCAGGTGGCGCGGGCGTGCTCGACCGGCAGCGCGCTCAGGTAGTAGTCGGCCCGCACCGTCCCGGGGGCGCCGCCGCCGGCCGGCGCCACCCGGACCCCGGTGATCCGGCCCTCGGCGTACAGCACCTCCCGGACCTCGGTCCCGGTGCGGAACTCGACGCCCAGCGAGGCCAGATGGGCCGCCCACGGGTCGATCCAGGCCTCGCTGGTGGGGCCGTTGAGCACCCGGTCGGGCTGCCCGTCACCGCCGCGCCCGAGCAGACCGTTCAGCAGGAAGGCCTCGACGACCGTGCGGGCCACCGTACGGGTGCTGGCCCGCTCGGCCCGGGTCGCGACCAGGTCCCGGGTCAGGCCGACCCCGAGGAGGCGCTGGTAGTCGTGGGACATCCGCCCCGCCCTGATGAAGTCCCACCACGGCACCCGCTCCCACTGCTCCTCGCGGCGCACGTCGCAGCTGGTCAGGTGGACCAGGAGCCGGTCCACGAAGTAGGCCAGCTCGCCGGCGGGCAGGTGCAGCACCTCGTCCAGCGCGCCGGCCAGGGTCCGCCGCAGGGCGTCCGGGGCGAGGTCGCCCAGGTCGAGCGGGCGGGTGAGGGACCGGAACGGGAGGAGCAGTCCAGGACGCGGGGCGTCGAAGGCCAGCAGCGCCTGGGTGGCGTCGCGCAGGTTGTCGTGGACGCCACCGGGGTTGCCGGCGCACGGGATGCGGCGCAGGGTGTCCGGCAGGTTGCGGTAGAAGCCGGGGAAGAACCGGAAGCCGTGCTCGCCCGGCAGCGCCCGACGGCCACCGGCCGCGCTGCCCGGCACGTCCATGCTGCGGGCCTTGCCGCCGAGCGCGTCGTAGTACTCGTACACCGTCACCCGGTAGCCGCGCTCGGCCAGTTCGTGCGCCGCGCTCAGCCCGGAGACCCCGCCGCCGAGGACCGCCACGGTCCGCCCCGGGCCACCGCGGGCACCGGCGCCCGCGCCCCGCGGGAGCGCGGCCGCGCCCGCCACCGGCCCGACGGCCAGAGCACCGCCCAACGAGGCGGCACCGGCCAGGAACTGACGCCTCGTCCGACCTTCCACCGCACCCTCCAACGAACCCTCGCCCGACCCCACGACGCGCACACCTCCACCCTCCTGGTCGCCCGAGCGGCGAGGACGACCCCCGGGTGTGCAACGACCGGGCCCGGCACCGGTCACCCACCGCGCGCCTCGCGTCCACACCCCGGCCCGTACGGCCCGTGGCCCGTACGGCCCGCCGGGCCCGCCGAAAATCCAGGTGCGCCCGGCCGACTCCCCCCGCACACTGGGCCGGTCACGCACCGTTGTCACGAAGGAGCCCCGTGCAGGGAGCAGTCAGCGTCTCGCCCGCCCAGATCCCCGAGCTGCTGCTCGGCCTGGCCACCGTCCGCCCGGTGTTCCTCTGGGGCGCCCCCGGGATCGGAAAGTCCTCCCTGGTCAGGGCGTTCGCCGAGTCGCTCGGCCTGGAGTGCGTGAGCCTGGTCGGCACCCAGCTCGCCCCCGAGGACCTGATCGGCGTCCCGCAGCTCACCCCCGAGGGCCGCTCCCGGTTCTGCCCGCCCGAGCAGATCGCCCGCGACCAGCCGTACTGCCTGTTCCTGGACGAACTCAACGCGGCCTCGCCGGACGTCCAGAAGGCCTTCTACTCGCTGATCCTGGACCGCAGGATCGGCTCGTACGAGCTGCCGCCCGGCTCGATCGTGATCGGCGCCGGGAACCGCGCCACCGACGGCGCGCTCGCCCGCCCGATGGCATCCGCACTGGTCAACCGCATGGTCCACGTCCATCTGCGGGCCAGCGCCGAGGACTGGCTGCGCTGGGCGGCCGGCGCCGGCATCCACCCCTGGATCGTCGACCACCTCACCGACCGGCCCGACCACCTGTGGTCCGCCCCGCCCAAGACCGAGGAGCCGTTCTCCACCCCGCGCGCCTGGCACATGCTCTCCGACGCGCTGCACTCCTTCGGCCCCACCCTGGACGAGACGACCCTCAAGGTCGTCGCCCACGGGCTGCTCACCGCACAGCACGCGGTCGCCTTCTGCGGCTACGCGAAGATCGTCCGCAACTCCTACGGCCTGGAGGCGATCCTCAAGGGCGACGCCCGCTGGCCGCACCGGCTGGAGGACCGCGACCTGCTCTACTACCTGGCCGACGCCTTCCGCGGCCGGCTGGTCAAGGAACTGCCCGCCCGCAAGGAGCACGCCTCCGGGGCGCAACGGCAGACCGCCTTCCGGGCCAAGTCGCTGCTGGTGCAACTGGCCGAGATCTCGGTGGAGGTCGCCCAGACGGTGATCGCCGACGGCTCGGACGGCAACCCGGTGCTGCCCGCCTGGTTCCTGATCGAGGCCGCCCGGGACATGCCCCGCCTGGTCGAGGCCCGCCGGTGAAGCACGCCCCGGCCGACCGGAAGAAGCCGGACCCGGGCGCCGAGGCCTTCGCCGAGGGCCTCCGACTGCTCCGCCGCAACCCGGCCCTCGCCGCCCTGCGCGCCGACGTCTGCCGCACCGAGACCTGCACCACCGCCCCGCCGAACGGCTGGGCGGTGGCCGACTCCAACGGCACCCTGCACGTCAACCCGCGCCGCCGGGCCGAACCCGAGGAATGGGCCTGGGTGCTGGCGCACTGCCTGCTGCACCTCGGCTTCGGCCACCTCCCGGGCGCCCGCGGCACCCGGACCCAGCCCGACGCCCACCAGGCCGCCGCCCGCTGCGCGGTGGTCAACCGCTTCCTCGCCACCTTCCCGGTCGGCCGCGCCCCGGTCGTCCTCCCGCAGGAGTACCCGGGCGGCGACGAGGAGGAGCTGGCCGACCGCTGGCGCCGCGACGGCCTGCCCGCGCCCGACACCGCCGGGACGGCCGGCACCGCCGAACGCGACCAACTGCTGGTCGAGTGGCGCGGCCACGGCCGGGCCCGCGAGGACTGGCCCACGGCCTTCGCCGCCGCGCTCACCCGCACCATGTCCGCCGCGATGGACCGGGCCGGCGGCCGGATCGACACCGAGACCGGCGAACGCCTGCCCGAACGGCCCTGGAACAGGGCACTCAACTGGTTCGTCTCCTCCTACCCCCTGCTCGGCGGCATCGCGGCCGGCCTCACCGTCGTGGCCGACGCCGAACTCGCCCGCGCCCACGACATCGCCGTCGCCGCCGTCAACGCCGAGGCCGGCGAGATCTACGTCAACCCGCTGCGCCACCACAGCGACGAGGAATGGCGGTTCATCCTCGGCCACGAGATCCTGCACGCCGCCCTGCGGCACGGCGAGCGCCGCGGCGGACGGGACCCGTTCCTGTTCAACGTCGCCGCCGACTACGTCATCAACGGCTGGCTGCTGGAGATGGGCGTCGGCGAGATGCCCGACGGGCTGCTGCACGACCCGCAGCTGAACGGCCTGTCGGCCGAGGAGGTGTACGACCGGATCGCCCGCGACCAGCGCCGCATCCGCCGCCTCGCCACCCTGGCCGGGAAGAACCGCCCGGACGTCCTCGGCGAACCGCTGGGAACGCCCCGGGACTACGTCGACCTCGACGACTTCTACCGCCGCGGACTCCAGCAGGGCCTCGAACTGCACCGGCGCCAACGCGGCCTGCTCCCGGCCGGGCTGGTCGAGGAGATCCGCGCACTCGCCCACCCCCCACTGCCCTGGGACGCCCGACTGGCCCGCTGGTTCGACGAGTTCGTGCCGAGCCCGGAACCGGTGCGCAGCTACTCCCGCCCCGCCCGCCGGCAGTCCGCCACCCCGGACATCCCCCGGGCCGGCCGCTACCGCCCCGAGGAGGAGGTGCCGCGCTGCACCTTCGGAGTCGTCCTGGACACCTCGGGCTCGATGGACCGGGCGCTGCTCGGCAAGGCGCTCGGCGCGATCGCCTCCTACGCCGCCGCCCGGGACGTCCCGGCCGCCCGGGTGGTGCACTGCGACGCCGCCCCGCACGACGCCGGGTACCTCCCGGTCGAGGAGATCGCCGGGCGCCTGCGGGTGCACGGGCGCGGCGGCACCGTCCTCCAGCCGGGCATCGACCTGCTGGAACGGGCCGAGGACTTCCCGCCCGGGGCACCCGTCCTGGTCATCACCGACGGCGAGTGCGACGTCCTGCGGCTGCGCCGCGAGCACGCCTTCCTCGTCCCGCGCGGCGCCGCACTCCCGTTCACCCCGCGCGGGCCGGTCTTCCGGATGAGCTAGGCGTTCCGTCCCGTGAGGAAGGGGACGCGGCCCCCGCCGGGCACCGACGTCCCGCTCCCGGCCCCGGCCGGTGGCGCGGAACCGGGCCCCGGGCGCGGGCGTCCGTCCTTCTCGACGGCGGCCGATGATCAAGGCTGTCGGCCGTCCCCCGGAAGGAGCACCGTGACGGACCGTACGGCGAAGAGCACGCGGAAGAGCGCGGCGAAGAGCGCGGGGAAGGGCGCGGGGAAGAGTACGGCGAAGAGCACGCGGAAGGGCGCGTCGCCCGCCGGCAGGGGCCGTTGGCGTCGCGCCGCGCTGATCGGGTGCGGGGTGCTGCTGCTGGGCCCGGCCGTGCTCGCGGCGGTGCGGGTCCTCGGATGGGACGACGGCACGGTGTGGGCCCTGCCGATGGCCGGGCTGCCCTACGCGGCGCTGCTCAGCGTGCTGCTGCTGGTCGCGGCGGCGGTGCTGCGCGGGCGGTGGCTGACCGGGGTCGCGGCGGCGCTGGTGGTGCTGCAACTGTGGTGGCTGATACCCCGGCTCGTCCCGGGCGGGGCCGACGCCCCGGCCGACGCGCCCCGGCTGCGGGTGGCGACCAGCAACAACTTCATGGGGCAGGTCTCGCCGAAGTCCCTGGTCGACCTGGTGCGCGACCAGCGGATCGACGTGCTCGCGGTCGAGGAGCAGAGCGACTCCGCCGCCGACGCGCTGGACGCGGCCGGCATCCGCGCCCTGCTGCCGCACCGAGAGCGGCCGGCCGGCACCGACACCGCGCTCTACACCCGGCTTCCCGTCAGCTCCGCCGCCGACCCGGCCTGGCCGACCACCAACCTGACCGTCGACGTCGGCGGCCGTCCGGTGCAGCTGGTCGCCGTGCACACCTACTACCCGGTCGGCGACGCCCGCCGCTGGGCCGAGGGACTGCACGCCCTGCGCGCCGCCGCGCCCGGGCGCGCCCGCAACGCGGTCCTGCTGGGGGACTTCAACGCCACCCTCGACCACAAGCCGATGCGCGACCTGATCGGCACCGGCCTGACCGACACCCACGAGGAACTCGGCGCGGGCCTCCTCCCGACCTGGCCCCAGGACCACCCCGACTACCCGGTCCCGGCCGCGATCCAGATCGACCACGTCCTGCACGGGCCCGCGCTGACCGCCGTCGACGTCTCCGAGCACTCCCTGCCGCGCAGCGACCACCGCGCCGTGGTCGCCGAACTCGCCGTCCTGCGCTGAACGCGGAACCCGAACGCGAGGGGCCGGGGACGGCTCCCGCACCGTCCCCGGCCCCTCACCGGGCCGCGGCCCCCGTCGCGGGGGCGGTCACCGGCGGCGTCGCCGGAACCGGGGGAGCAGAAGGCCCAGGACGGCGAAGGCGAGGGTCGACAGCACGGCGACCACGGGGGTGGGGAAGTACCCCGGCTGGACGGTCGACGCCTCGGCCGCCCCGGAGCTGCCGGGAGCCGTCGGGAAGGTGACGGTGACGCGCGTGCTGCGCTCGACCAGGCCGCTCCTGAGCGTGAGCTCCGCGTTCCACCGGCCGTCCGGCAGCTGCACGTCGAGCGGGACGACCGCCTCCGCGAGGCTTCCCGGAGCCACGGTGGTGCCCGACCTGGCAGGGAAGGGGCCGGCGCGCAGCCCGCCGGGTCCGTCGGCGAGGGAGAGCGACCCGCCGATGTCCAGGGCGCGGCCGCCCGTGTTGCGGATCCGGGCGTGCACCTCCTTCCGCCCGTCGCGGGCCCTGGTCGGAGTGACCTGCTCGATCGTGAAGTCGGAGGGCGGCTCACCGCCGGGACCGACGTCGATGTACATCCGGACCCCGACCCGGCCCAGGAACGCCAGGTTGTGCGAGCGGTCCGCCGGGTTGCCCGTCTGGGCCCAGACGACGCCGTAGCGCTCGCCGGCGGAGGCGTTCTTGGGCACGCGGACGGTGGTGCGCACCTGCGCCGTCCCGGAGGGCGCGAGGTCGAGCTCGGTCGTGTCCAGCGACGTCCAGCCGGTCAGCTCGTTGGGGGTGCGGTCCGCCGCGAAGGTGAACCGTCCCTTCGTGATGGTGGCCGCCGCCGCGTACACGCTGACGTGCATCGGCGTGGACGACTCGTTGGTGACCTCCACCCGCCGTTCGACGGTCGTGCCCGGGGCGACGTGGTCGACGATGTAGGCCTGCGCCCGGGGGTCGTCACGGCGGTTCTCCGGGGCGTCGAGCAGCCTGATGCCGATGGTCTTCTTCGCGGGGGTCGGCTGGTGGGAGGGCGTCCCTGATGTCCCGGAGGTCCCGGAGATTTCGGACGTCCCGGATGTCCCGGATGTCCCGGAGGTTTCGGATGATTCGGATGATTCAGACGTCCCGGTGACCCCGGGCCGCCCGGACGCCCCGGTGACCTCGGGCCCGGGCATCCCGTCCGCCGTCGCCGGCAGCACACCGATCGTCTGGACGACGGCCAGCAGTGTCAGCAGGACCCAGTAGCGGCGCGCACGCTTCATCCGCTCAGGCAACGGAGTGGGTCAGCGTTCCGGTGTAGGCCCCGCTGATGGCGGCGGCCGGCAGGGCGACGCTGACCGTCGGGTCCCAGCTCGCGGTGTTGTCCCCGACACCGGCGCTCCCGGTGACCACCACCTGCGAGGAGTTGCTCAGCGTCACGTTCGTCGGAGTGGCGGTGATGGTGCCGGTCGTCGTCACCGCCCCGACCGTGTAGGCGGCATTGGTGGCGGCCACCGTCGACGAACCGTTGGTGAAGTCCGTCTCCGACACGGTCACCGTCCAGGAGGCCGAGAGGAGAGCGCGGTTGTCGGTGACGGTCACGGGGCCGATCGGGGAGCTGATCTGAGTACCGGGCGCTCCCGAGCCGAGGGCGGCGCTGGCCGGCACCGACATCGACAGAGCGCCCGACGTGACGGTGAACGTGACCGTGGTGCTGGGATCGGCTGCCGCGTCGGCGAAGCCCGGTTGGACCAGAACGAGGGCGACGGACGCGGCCGCGGCGGGCAGGATTCGCAAGCGCACAACAACTCCTGGAGTAGCCGTCCGTGGATGGACATGCCGGGTGACGTGATGTCAGGCAAACCGGCGCGGCCCCTTCGCGCAAGCCGACGACGGCCGCACTCCGCCACCGGAATGACCACATTTCAGCCGGATCGAAGACCGGCCCGCCCCGCCCCGTCACGTGGGTGACCACCCGGACGCGGTGACGAAGCGGCGGCGAACCGGCGCCGGTGCGCCTCGCCGCTCCCCAGGCCTGTTCCAGGGGCCCCCTCGTCCCGCCGCGGCGTTCCAGGAGGCAACAAAAGCGCAGGTCACGGGGGGTTTCACCGTTCCAGCGTCCCGAACCGCCGGGCAGTGCTGGCGGGCGGGACGGATCCCGGGCCACTCTGTGGTCCGGCGGCGACCGGCACCGAGCCCGAGGGGCCGCCCGACCCGCCGGGCCTCCGCGGAGGCGGCGGCCACGGCGGCCGACGCCGTCCGCCCGCCGCCGGGCGCGACCACCGCGCCGGACGCCTCCCACCACGCACCACCCGACCCAGAAGGAAGCCCTGCCATGCGCACCTCGAACCGACGCCCGATCGCCGTCCTGCTGGCCACCGCCGGGCTGCTGGCCGCCGGGGCCGTCCCGGCCGCCGCCGTCCACGGCGGAGCGGACACCACGACCAGGTCCCACCCGTTCGTCGTGGCCCTGGAGACCGCCACGGGCGAGCAGTGGTGCACCGGCGCGCTGATCGCGCCGACCAAGGTGCTCACCGCGGGCCACTGCGTCGCCGAGGCGGCCGACCCGACCTCACTGCGGGTGATCGCCGGGCGGACCGACCTGACCGGCCCCGGCGGCCAGGTCCGCCGGGTGAAGGGCTACCGGGTGGACCCGCGCTACACCTCCGGCCTGGCCCACGACTCCGCCGTCCTCACCCTGGACCGCCCGCTGCCGCAGACACCGGTCCGGGTCGCGCGGCAGGGGGACGAGACGCTGTACCGGTACGGCCGCACGGCCACGCTGCTGGGGTTCGGGCGCACCGGCTCGGACGGGCGGCCCGGCACCCACCTCAAGCAGGCGGAGCTGACGCTGGCTCCGCCGGCCTCCTGCGACCCGTACACCTCGCCCGGCGATTCGCCGCTGCTCAAGGTCTGCGGCCTGCCGCGGGCCGGAACGACGGACAGCGTCTGCAAGGGCGACTCGGGCGGGCCGCTGGTGGCCGGCGGCGTGGTGATCGGCGTGGTCTCCACCGGCAACAAGTACTGCGACACCCAGTACCCGGTCTCGGTGTTCACCCGGGCCACCGACGTCCCCGCGCAGCTGCTGTCCTAGCCGGTGGCCCATCGGGCAGTGCTTCCCCGGCCGAGGCACTCGTTCTCCGCCTCCGGGCGCGCCAGTGCGCCCGGAGGCGGACGCCCTAACCGCCGCAGGTCAGGTCCTTCGCGGGCAGCCGGCCCGTGGTCAGGTAGCGGGTGACGCTGCCGTCCGCGCAGGAGGGGCCGGCCACCACCACGCCGTGGCCCTCGCCGCCGGCCACCGTGACCAGCCGTGCACCGTGCAGCGCCCGCCGCATGCCCTGGGCCATGGACAGCGTCGCCTGCGGATCCCACTGGTTCTGCACGATCAGCGCGTTGACGTCGTTGTTCACCACGGTGGCCGGCTCGCCGCCCGCCGGCTTCCAGAACGCGCACGGCAGGATGTTCGCCCCCAGGTCGCCGGCCAGCGGGTACCGGGCCCGGTCACGGACCGCGTCCCGGCGGTACTGCTCGGGGTCGCGCGGCCAGTTGCGGGTGTCGCCGCAGAGGACGGCCCACGCGACGGAGACCGTGTTGTCCGTCGGAACGACGGACGGCACCGCCGGTGCGGCCGGCCCGCCCGCGGCGGCGGCCTTCAGCGCGACGATCCAGGGGGTGACGGCCTCGACGTGGACGAACGCCGCGTAGCCGGACCGGACGGCGTCGCCGTCGAGCGACCCGTCCCCGGTCGGGACGGGCGTGCGGTCGGCGTGGGCGACCAGGTCCCAGTACGTCCTGCGGACCTCCGCCGCCGTCGCCCCCAGTCCGTACGCCGCGTCGCGGGCGGCGGCCCACTCGGTCCAGCGGGTGAAGGCGAGTTCGGCCCCCGCCGACGCCTCCCGGAGCCCCCCGCGCCACACGAGCGACGGGTCGAGCGCGCTGTCGAGCACGAAGCGGTCCGAGCGCTGGGGGAACATCTGGGCGTAGACGGCGCCCAGGTAGGTGCCGTACGAATGCCCGAAGTAGGAGATCCTCCGCTCGCCCAGTGCCGCCCGGACGACGTCCATGTCCCGCGCCGTGTTGCGGGTGGTGATGTGCGGCAGCACGTCCCCCGCCTTGGCCCAGCACTTGTCGGCCACCGTCCGGGCCCAGGCCACGTCCTTCGCGAACGTCCCTGCCGAGTACGGGTGTTGGAAGGTCCGCTCGTCGGCCTTCAGGTCGCAGCCGATCGGTGAGCTCTGCCCGGCGCCGCGCGGGTCGAACCCGATCAGGTCGAACCGGTCCCGCACCTCCGCCGGCAGCAGCGGCTCCATCTCCACGGGCATGGTCAGCCCCGGGCCGCCCGGGCCCCCGGGATTCATCAGCAGCGCGCCGTGCCGCTGCTTCGCGCTGCCCGCCCTGACCCGCGATATCGCGATGTCGATCGTCCGGCCGCCGGGGTCGGCGTAGTCCAGCGGCACCTCGACCTTCGCGCACTCGAACGCCGCCGGGCGGTCCGCATCGCAACGCTCCCAACGGAGTTGCTGCTGCGCGTACCGCTGGAGCGGATCGCCCGCCGCGAACGCCGTCACGGGGGTGAGCGCCGCCAGCGCGGTCGTCACCGCGCCGGCGGTCAGCGCGGAAATCGTCCGTCCGTCTCGCAGAACCATGCCAGTCCTCTGTGCAGAATCGGTGCCTCGGAATTGCTTCCAGTCTCCGTTCCGCCGCCCCCGCACCCCGTACGGCGCGAGGATGGGTTCATGATCCAACCTGCGGCGTACGCCGCCGCGCCGACGTAGGGCCGCAGGCCCATGCCCCGTCATCCACCGGTCCGGACGGACGGACGGCCGGACCGGGGTGCCGGTGTCCACGGGGGGCGGTCACCCGGCGGAGTGGAGAACGGGCGAATCCCGGGCGGGGGCGCTCCGGCGGGCAGTACGGTGCCCGCATGACCGTGCTCGTCCGCCGTCGTCACATCGACTTCGGCCGCATCCACTCCACAGGCTGTCCGGTCATCGTCTGATCGCCCGCTCCGCCCGGCCGCGTCGTTCCGCGCCGTTCCGTTCCGCGCCGTTCCGTTTCGAACGGCACCGCCGCCGCTCCGTGCTGCCCGCTGCCCGCCCCTCGGCGTACGCGGCCCGCACCCGTGCGTGCAGGACGGAGGGCTCCCGCACGTCCCGGCCGACCACGATCCGACCGCACCGAAAGGACAGCCGTCCACCATGACCGAAACCGTCACCGACCACTACCTGCGCAACAACGCCGACTACGCCGCGGCCTTCGACGGGCCGCTCCCGCTCCCGCCGGCCCGCCGCACGGCCGTCCTGGCCTGCATGGACGCCCGGCTCAACGTCTACGGCGCGCTCGGCCTCGCCGAGGGCGACTCGCACGTGATCCGCAACGCCGGCGGGGTGGCGACCGACGACGCCATCCGCTCGCTGGCGATCAGCCAGCGGCTGCTCGGGACGCGGGAGATCATCCTCATCCACCACACCGACTGCGGCATGCTCACCTTCGGCGACGACGCCTTCCGCGAGTCGATCCGGGAGGAGACCGGCGTCAAGCCCCCGTGGGCCGCCGAGGCCTTCGCCGACCTGGAGACGGACGTCCGCCAGTCGGCCGCCCGGATCCGCACCAGCCCCTTCGTCCCGCACACGGACGCCGTGCGCGGCTTCGTCCTCGACGTCGCGACCGGCCTCCTCAAGGAGGTCGTGCTCTGACCCGACGGCGTCCCGGGGGGGGGGGGGGGGGAGGAAGGTTTGGGGGGGGGAGGGGGGGAACTGTGTCCAGAAGGGGGGGGTGGGGGTCGACACGGGGAAAAAACCGGGGGGGGACCCCCACGACGCCGCTCTCCCCTACCCG